>CALENA010000039.1 GCA_937910875.1 uncultured Desulfobulbaceae bacterium
TAAATAGGGGACAGACCACAATATTTTTCTGGCCAACAGAACTAAACTGCGGTAAGCATATCACATGCCACGACGACCTCGCATTATCATACCAGATGTTCCTCTGCATATCATTCAGCGCGGAAACAATCGCCAGCCCTGTTTTTACAGCGACGAAGATTACTCCCTCTACCTTGAGTGGTTGCAGGAATACAGCCTCGACTCAGGCTGTTCCATACACGCCTATGTGTTGATGACAAACCATGTCCACCTGCTTTTGACCCCTGCAGACGCCACTAGCGCCGGCCTGCTCATGAAACGATTGGGACAACGATATGTACAATATATCAACCGGACATATCAGCGGAGCGGGACCCTCTGGGAAGGACGCTTCCGCTCCTGTATCGTCCAGCGGGAAGACTATCTGCTCACCTGTCAACGGTACATCGAGATGAATCCGGTGCGCGCGGGCATTGTCGAGCATACCGGCGAGTATCGATGGTCAAGCTACGCCTTTCATGGCCAGGGGAAAAAATCGTCCCTGCTGACCCACCATCCCGTCTATCTCAGCATTGACCGAAACAAAGCAAAGAGGCAGGAGGCCTACCGGAATCTTTTTGCCCATGAACTGGAGTCTGAGGTCATTGATCAGATTCGTCACGCCACCAACGGGAACTTTGCCTTGGGAACTGCCCGCTTCACTGATGAAATCGCCGCAACCCTTGGTCGCCGGGTGACTCCTGGCAAGGCAGGAAGACCACAAAAGATTGCAACAGAAGAGAAGAATGAATAAACGTGGTCTGTCCCCTATTGATCTGGTGACCGAACAGGGCTATGAAACCCTGACTCCGATTCAGGCCCAGGCAATCCCGGCGGTTCTGGCTGGTCGGGATGTGATGGCGGCCGCCCAGACCGGGACCGGCAAAACAGCCAGCTTTGCCCTGCCGCTTTTGGAGCGCCTGTCAACAGGTCCGCGGGTCCAGGCCAATCAGGCCCGTGCCCTGATCCTGACCCCCACCCGCGAGTTGGCAGCCCAGGTCCGGGAGAGCCTGGTCATCTATGGCAGACACCTCCCCCTGACCTCGGCCGTCGTCTATGGCGGGGTGAAGATCAATCCACAGATGATGGCACTGCGCCGGGGCGTTGATGTCCTGGTGGCAACCCCTGGCCGACTCCTGGATCTATACCGCCAGAATGCAGTCAGATTTACGCAGTTGGAAGTGCTGGTCCTGGATGAAGCCGACCGAATGCTGGACATGGGATTTCTCAACGATATTCGCAAGATCCTGGCATTGCTCCCTCAAAAGCGTCAGACGCTGATGTTCTCTGCGACTTTTTCTGATGAAATTCGCAAGCTTGCCAATGGATTGGTCCACAATCCGGTTGAGATTTCAATCAGCCCACGCAATCCCACGGTCAAGGCTGTGGAGCAGTGGCTCTGTCCGGTGGACAAAAGCCGGAAGCCACTCCTGCTCACCCACCTGATTCATGACAAGCAATGGCAGCAGATCCTGGTCTTTACCCGGACCAAACAGGGCGCCAACCGCTTAACCCATTATCTGGAAACAAAGGGGATTCAAGCCACTGCCATCCATGGCAATAAAAGTCAGGCCCTGCGCAGCAAGGCTCTGGCCGATTTCAAGGCCGGCGAGGTGCACGTGCTGGTGGCAACAGATATCGCCGCCCGCGGCCTCGATATTGAGCAACTGCCGCAGGTGGTGAATTTTGATCTGCCCCATATCGCAGAAGACTATGTGCACCGGATCGGTCGCACAGGTCGGGCAGGTTCCAGTGGTCAGGCCGTGTCGCTGGTCAGCGCGGACGAGTTCAAACAACTCCTGGAGATTGAGCACCTGCTGGGAGAATTGCTGGAACGGAGATATATTCATGGCTTTGAGCCGGTCCACGATCTCCCGGCGTCTCGCCTGGACCTGCGTTCTAAAAAACCCAAAAAACCAAAGAAACCCAAGGCAGAACACCACGATGGACAGCGGACCGGTGAGAGCGGCCAGGAGCATCAACCCAGAGGCAGGAAGTCCAGTAAAAAAAAACCGCCGAAAGTCGGTGGCCGGAACCGAGGAGGTCAGCAATCTGAGGACACCACCAGACGCAGCAAGAACAGCCTCCCGGCAACCGGCGAGGCCACCGGGAGCAGGAACCGGCGTTCGCGTTGACTCTTCCACCACCAGTTCACGCCGTCTGCCTGAGACACGTTCAGGATTTCTGTGCGGCCCTGGTTAAAAACTGGTCCAGTTGATTTGCAAAGAGTTGCCGATCCGTCTTGTTGAGCGTCGGTGGCCCTCCTGTCTCGATACCACTGGCCCGCAGACTGTCCAGAAAATCTCTCATCCCCAGCCGGGCACGAATATTCTCCACTGAATACATTTCGCCACGAGGATTCAGGGCCCAGCCCCCTTTCTCAATCACGTCCGCCGCCAGAGGGATATCAGCGGTGATAACCAGATCACCCGCAGCCAGTCGTTTGATGATCTCATGGTCGGCAACATCCAGGCCGGCTCGTACCTGAACAAATCGAATGCAGCGTGACACAGGAATACGCACGGGGCGATTGGCCACCAGGGTCATCTGCACCCCGGTACGCACAGCCGCCTTAAATAAAATCTCCTTGATCACCGCAGGACAGGCATCCGCGTCCACCCATATTTCCATCTCAATTCGCCTCGTTGCTCAATACAAAGACCAGACCCGCTCCCCGGCCGTGATGATCATCACCCAGACCGCTCATGTTTTTCTGCCGGCATAAAACTGATCATAGATGAGAGTGAGAAGCAAGGCAAAGACCACGGAAGTCGTGCCGATCAAAACATTGTAAAAAGGTGGGGCCGTCAGGGCCAACCGGATCATGAGGGTGGCCAGGGCATAGCCCGAGTTTCGAAAAACAGCTCGAAACCCTGGCTGAAAGCATTGGGCAATAAGAACCAGCAGGATATCGCTGAAGATAAGGACCGTGTAAAAATTCTGAAAAAAATGAAACAATCCCTGGCCGCTCACCAGGAGCCAGACATTATAGAGGCCCATGACAAAAAAGATGATCAGCAGTGCAAAGGCCACAATCTTTTTTGAGGCAATAAAACGGTACAGGGCCACACCTGATTTCAGGGATTTTGCCGGGCCGCCCTGCAGTCTCAGGTAAAGGCCCAGCAGGGCAAAAATGGCGATGGAACCACCCCCGTCAGCAAGAATCCTCCAGAAAACATCGATCTGGCCGACAATCGAGATAGGTTCCGGCAAGAGAGACAGCTCCTTGAACGAGTTTCGGATAAAGATAAGGGCGAGGATCTCAAACTGTTTTCCCAATGCCTTTGAGATGGAACAGGGCAGGGTAAAGATGAGACTGACCACCTCCATAATCAGGACAAAGGTAAAGGCCAGGTTGATGGCCATATAGTGTGACACGGGGAGCTGTGCCGCGAGTGCGGATGGCAGCATCCCCTGGCGATTGAGTTCTATAGCCCCGAGACTCAGGAGAAAAAAAACCACCAGCAATCCGGCCACGGCTCGCTCTGTAGTGTCCCTTTCCCAAAAACGATGCAGGGGATCAAAGACATGAGTCGTTGCATCAAATATTCTGTCCATAAAATGAATCAGACCTGTTTTTCTATTGGGGTGTTATGACCCCGATGTTTCCTCACCGCTCATTTAAAAGTATATCAACAACAGGGCTGAATAGTAAATATTTTCGTAACTATCCAGCAAGGCAACCGGGGTCCCCGGCATTTATTTCAAAGCAACAACTGAAAAATCAACTTATTGTATTGTCGAATTTATTTCTGTTGTTATTTTATATGAAAGTTCCTGTAACTTGTTGAAATTGCTAACAGGTGAAAGATTATTCGACATTGCTCCTCGA
>CALENA010000040.1 GCA_937910875.1 uncultured Desulfobulbaceae bacterium
CTGTACCCTCTGCGGTGACTGTCTCGGGAGTTGCAGAAAAAGTTTTATCGAATATCATTTTCCCGGGATGTCGCCCCAATCGGCCCGGACACTGTTTGTGGTGTGTGTGGTCAGTTTTCATGCCGTCTCCATCGGTATTGCAAGAATTTAAATAAACAGGGTACGTTTTTTATGGGCAGTTTGAAAAATATATACTTTATTGCTGGTGCCTTGTCAGGGGCGCTGGCCGTTGCTATGGGGGCCTATGGCGCCCATGCAGGGGCACACTTTCTCACGCAGGAAGCCATGCTGACCTACAGCAAGGCCGTCCGTTATACCATGCAGCATGGTCTGGTCCTGCTTGTGGTGAGCTTGGCCATCAGTCTATGGCCGCAGCAGAAGGGGATTTTGCATGCTGCCGGTATCTTGTTCATGGCAGGGATAGTCCTTTTTTCTGGGAGTCTTTATCTCCTGAGTCTTACCGGGATCAGTCTGGGATATATCACTCCGCTGGGAGGTGTTTTGTTTATCTGTGGCTGGCTCTGTCTGGCCCTGGCCGCCTGGAGAGAAAAGGGCAGCCTGTAAGGATGAGTTCAAGAGGGAGGTGGATTTGTGCAACTGGTAAAGACCCCTGCTGTCGGCCAAAAATGGCTTCTTCTCCTGTCCGGACTGATGTGGAGCGGGGTGGGGATATTGCTCAACAGCTTTGCTCTGGGCTGGCTGCGTCTTTATGAGGGGTGGCCGCTGGTGGCCTCGGTGACAGGCGGTCTTGTCCTTGGCCTGCTGATCGCCTTTTTTGGTTTCAGAAGAATTGCCGACAAGAATATTCAGCGGATTCTGAATATGCCCACCAGGAGTTGTGTCTTTGCCTTCCAGAAATGGCAGAGCTATATTCTCATTGTGGTCATGATGTCCATGGGCATTTTTCTTCGTCACACTTCGATTGTGCCCCGCCTGTTTCTTGCCTCCTTGTATATGGGGATTGGCACGGCCCTTTTTGTTTCCAGTTTGAATTATTACCGATGGGGCCTGGGCTTTCCGTCTCATTCTCCCCCACCCTGAAATTCCCGGGTGTTACTGCTTTCATATTCCTCTGGCGATCATTTTGGTAGGTGTTCTTATTCCAGGTGGGAGTGTAAATTCGGCTGAAATGAGAACTCTTATTATTTTTTCGTTTGGAATGGCATGAACAGGTAGTGCTTGGACCATGAATATGATACATTCATCCAGAGTCTTGGGGGAGGGTGCAATTATTTCCTCGCCCTTTTTTGAAATGAGTTTATCTTTCCGCTCTGTTACCAATCTCTGTTTGTCCTTTTTCAAGTATTTTTTCTGGTTACAGGTCCAAGGCCGAGTGCTGGTCGAGACCCTGGCCTGAAGGTGTCTTTTTACAAAGACGTGAGCGGTGCGAGGTTATTATGGAATCATTATCTGAACGTCAGGAACAAATCATCAACGCCTCCATAGAGCTTATTGCGGAGCAGTCTATTCAGGCGCTGACGATCAAGAATATTGCCAAAAAGATCAATATGACCGATGGGGCTATTTATCGCCATTTTTCAAGCAAAAATGAAATTCTGCTGGGAATTATCCAGCCCTTTCAGGTCCAGGCGGAGAAAACGCTGAAAGAATCCTGTGCATCCAAGGCACCGGCCATTGCCCAGATTGAATCCATCTTTACCCGTCATCTCGGGTATTTTGTCCAGAAACCTGCCGTAACCGCGGTGATCTTTTCGGAAAGTATTTTTCAGAACGACAGTCATCTGGCCAAAGAGGTGTTCAAGCTTTTGGAGATGCATGAAAAGGCCCTCTCATGTATTCTGGAGCGGGGTCATAAAAACCGTGAGATCCGGGATGATATCCAGGAAAAGGAATTGATCCGGGTGATTATCGGTTCAGTGCGGTACACGGTCACCAAATGGCGTTTGTCGGGCTACAACTTTGATCTGAAGGCCGAAGGTGCCCAGATGCTCAGTTCCCTGTGCAAACTCTTGTCCGTGCAGTAAGCTTCCGGGTAAGAGGTGAATCCTCAATAAAAACCTGCGCCCGCTCAGATGGGTGACAGGTCTGGTTGTCCTGATCATTGTCAAGTAACTTTCAGTTGGAACCTATGAGCCTCTTGCAAAATAATCTTTTCGCCCAATCTCTGCGTTATGCTCAAAATTTCATCCTCGGAATATCAACCATCTGAAGTTTCCTAAAAAAGTTTCATGCCGCCATCCGTAACAGGGCGGCCACGAGA
>CALENA010000041.1 GCA_937910875.1 uncultured Desulfobulbaceae bacterium
GTTGTTACTCTTTTTTCAAGCGTTGACCTGTTCCCCGGGTGGGCATTACTTGACCTTTACCACAATGACCACGGCTCCATCATTGCCCGGTAACGGTTTTGTCGGGAAGAACCACCTCAACGCTTGTCCCCCTGCCTGACGCTCCTACAATATCACAGGTTCCGCCCAAAGCGATACAACGCTCATGCATGCCCATCAGACCAAATGCCGTGGGTTTTCTCCTTTCCTGTTCAACAATTCCTTTGCCATTGTCTTTCACGGTCAGAAATCTGCTGGCTTTGTTTCGGCTCAAAGCCACATGAACCTCTGTCGCCTCGGAATGACGAGCCACATTCGTCAAGGCCTCCTGCAGAATCCGAAAAAACGCGGTTGACATTTTGGGATCGGGATCTTGCCAGCAGGGATCAATATCAAGTTCACATCCAATCGCGTATTGCCTGGTGAATTGTACCGCCTGCCATTTAATGGCCGCTATCAGACCCAAATGATCAAGAAGCTTCGGGCGAAGATCAGATTCAATCCGCTGAATTGTGCCCTCTGTACCACTTAAAAGTTCGTTCACCTCCTGAAGTTTCAGGTGCACTTCGGGGAGATCTTGGGGAAGAAGAGTATCAACCTGTGATGCCTGCGTCTTCAAGGCAGCAAGAGACTGCCCCAATTCGTCATGGATATCCCGGGAAATCAAGGTCCGTTCCTGCTCCCTGACATCTTGCAGATAGCGGGAGAGATTACGCATTCTCTCATAAGATTCCATCAAATCTGCTTCCGTTCTTTTCCGGTCGCTGATATTTCTGGAAACACCAAGGATCCCATACGCAGTCCCATCAGCATCCCGCAGTAAAATCGTTCTGGTTTCAGCCCAGATCAGACTGCCATCTTTACACCACAGCTGGACATCAACAGAGTTCAACCGTTCTGAATGAGAAACATTTTTTCTCTCCAGGGCCATTTCTTTGCGGTGCATTTTCATCACCAGGTCCAGAAAAGTCACTGGCATAATATCGGCCAGGACCTTGCCCATCACCTCTTCTACGGTATAGCCCAGTATACGTTCCACAGACGGACTGCAATAGGTAAAGCACATGTCAAAATCCATGGTCCAGATCACATCAGCGACATTCTCTGCCAAAAGCCGATACTGTTCTTCACTCTTTTGCAGGGTCTTGGTCAGGGATTCGCTACGGCTGACCTCTGCGCCAAGAAGGGCATTCATCTCCATAAGATCATTGAACAGTCCTGCATTCTGCAACGAAATCACGGCCTGCGAGGCCAATAGCTTTGAGAGCGTTTTTTTCTCATCGGTAAAGATTCCAGCGGCAAGATCATTCTCCAGATACAGCATCCCCTGTAATTGCCCCTGCCGCAAAAGAGGCAGGCACATCACTGAGCGAGTGTAATGGTTCTGAAAATAGTTTTCCTGCCCATAAACAGCGTCCAGGGACGCATCAGACAGCACCAGAATTTCCCTGGAACGGCGAACTGAACTGATCAGACCAACGGGAACATTACTCCCTTCAGTCACCGGTCCAATTCTCTGGACCATTACCTCTTCCACGTCCGGAAGACGTTCAGCCTCGATGAACAATTCATCAAGATGGAGTAGAATAAAAACACCACGCCGGGCACCGGAATATTCAACCATCAACGCCAGCATTTTTTCCACAAGCCGGTCCTGATCAATTTCAGCGGACAATTGCTGCGCCGCCTTAATAACCGTAAACACATCCAGAGAAAAGGGTACGATCGTCATAACTGGTCCGGTATTACGCTGTTGGCCGAAGAAAGTTCATCCAGGTTATAAAAAGGCCCATGCCATACGATCATCACGGCCCATGACCCATCCAGCTGAACGCAACCATCTTGGCAATGTGCTGGAAATTGTCTTTCAGGTGCAGAAGGTCTGTTCTGGCAATTCAGTGATATTTCAATGACAGAGCACGAAACCTTTTGAAAGGCGCAATTCTTTTTTACCTTACTGACAGGTCCGGGTCTGTAGGACGACGCCCATACCGTTGAAGGATAATTGCTGATTTTCTTGTAGGATTTTTCCTACAAGAAAAGTTTCCGTATTGGAGAGTTAGATCGAGGGCTACGAGAAAAGGAAAGAAAGGAGTGTCATGTTGTGATAGTCCATCGTCTCTCCGATTGAAAAGAGAGGATTGGCCACAGGTAGTCTCATTTGATGACAAGACTGTAGTCAAAGGCATAACGAGTCAACTCCACCACGGATTTGACTCGCAATTTATCCATGATACGAGACAGATAGGTACTGACAGTTTTGGGACTGAGTTGCATTTCATCGGCAATTTCCCTGTTTTTCTTCCCTGACACAATCATGGTCATTACCTGAAATTCCCGATCAGACAACGTGGCATGGAGTGGCCTGACAGTATCTGCATCCATATTCGAGGCAAGAAAGTCACCCAGATCCGCAGAGATATATTTTTTCCCTTCCAGGACCCGACCAACCGCATTGATCAACTCCCTGGGGACACTCTGCTTGGTGAGATACCCAGAGGCCCCGGCCTTCAAGGTCCGAATTGCATACTGTTCCTCTGGGTACATGGTCAACATAAGCACAGGAATTGCAGGAAATTCATATTTGATCTGCTTCAGGACATCAAGACCGTCCATACCGCCGGGCATGGAAATATCGAGTAACACCAGGTCCAACTCACAGCCCCGGATGATACGCAACGCATCTCGTCCATTTTCCGCTTCAAGAACTGTAGTGATTTCAGGACATCGGGCCAAAACCAGTTTGACCCCTTCACGAATCAGGCTGTGGTCATCGACAATCAATACCCGTATCATCCTCATCCCCCTCGTTCTCAGTTCCTTGTTGAAAAACAGCTGGGTCTGGAATAACCACCGCAAGGGTTGTCCCGCGGCCTGGCTCGCCCATGATTTCACATGAACCGCCCAAAGTCATGCAACGCTCGCGCATACCCATTAAACCAAAGGCCGTAGGTTTGCTGCTCTCTTCCATGGTAATACCACGGCCATGGTCCCGCACAGTCAATCTTATCTCTTCTGGCTGTCTGGCCAGCAACACATCGACTTTCTCTGCCCCGGAATGACGGGCCACGTTTGTCAGGGCCTCCTGAAGAATTCGAAACAGAGTGGTTGATAACTGTTGCCCCGGGTCCTGCCAGTGCGGATCAACCTCAAATCTGCATTGGATAGTGGATTGCCGTGTAAATTTTTCAATCTGCCACTCAATAGCCGCTTTCAATCCCAGATGATCCAGAAGCATGGGGCGCAGATCAGATGAAATTCTCTGAACCATTCCTACGGTATCATTCAGGATATCACCCATCACCTGAAGTCTCTGACGCACCTCCTGCAGCCCCTCGGGAACCATATCATCAATCAGAGAAACTTGCATATTCAAGGCAGTCAAGGATTGACCCAACTCGTCATGAATATCTCGGGCGATCTCGGATCGTTCCTGTTCTCTGACATCCTGCAGGTGCCTGGAAAGATTGCGCATCTTTTCATGCGATTTCACCAGATCAGCTTCTGCCATTTTCCGTTCATTGATATTTCTGGTCACCCCGAGGATTCCATACGGTGTCCCATCTTCATGTTGCAGAAATATGGTTCTGTTTTCAACCCATATCAAGCGACCATCCTTACAACGAATCTGCAAATCTACTGCATTCAAACGATACGCATCCCGATTACCACTGGTCACCAACGCCAGTTCATCCTGAAAAATCTTCTGCACCAACGCAACTGAATCAGGCTCTAAAACATCAGCCAATTCCTGGGCCATTGCCTCTTCAACCGTATAACCTCGCATCCGTTTCACCGAAGGACTGCAATAAGTATACCGCAGATTCATATCCATGGTCCAAATCACATCAGTGACATTATCCGCCAGCATTCGATACTGTTTCTCGCTTTGCTGCAGGGTTTCTGCCAGGCTTTTTCTGTTTGATATCTCTTCACGCAAAAGTGAGTTCATTTCCTGAAGATCACGAAACAGGCCGGCATTCTGCAACGAAATAACGGCCTGAGAGGCCAGAAGATTCAAAAGGGCCATCCGGTCATCTGTAAACACCCCAGTGGCCAGGCTGTTTTCCAAATAAAGAATCCCCTGGATCTGGCCCTGCCGCATGAGAGGCACGCACATCACCGAACGACTGTTCTGCTCCTGAAAATATGTCTCCATACCAAAGACCTCGTCTTCTGAGGCATCAGCCAGGACCAATGTTTCCCGAGAACGCTCGACATAATGTATCAAGCCAAGAGGAACACTGGCGCCGCCTGCAACAGGCCCAATTCTTCGGAGCAGTACCTGGTCCGCGCCTGCGGCAAACTCCGCCTCAACAAACAGATCCCCCAAATGACTCAAAAGAAGAACGCCACGTTGAGCACCGGCATTTTCGACCATGAGCATCAACATTTTTTCCAGAAGCCGACTCTGTTCAATTTCGCCGGAAATGATCTGGGAGGCCTTGATGACCGTGATCCAGTCCAGAGACGATGGCAAGGCCACCATGGGCTGCTGGTCTCCTGGCTGCTGACTGAAGCGCGAGACATTGGAAACAGTTGTGCTCAGCAGGCCAGCATACCGGCCTTCCATTTCATCGACCTTGGCCACTGCTCCCCATTTCCGATATCCAGCCACGGCCCTGAAGAGATGATCACGACCACGCTCCTGATCTCCGTGATCCAGAAAGAATCGGCCTGCCAGCTCATGGGCCAGGGCCTCTTCACTGATAAAACCATGTTTTCTGGCCAGCTCCACCGCCTTCTGATAATGATGACTGGCTCGAACTGCCCGCTTCTTTAGCCGAAATCGTTCCGCCTCTACCAGATGATATTTATGGAGGTAATTCATAGGGGCATGACGAGCCCAAAATTTCATTTTTTTCTGGTTGATCGCCACCTGCGCTTTCAGTTTCAAGCGTTTCCATAAATTCCGTTGTGGCATCACTGCCAGGAGACTCAGAGAGACATAAAAATAGAAGATGGGTAACAGAAAGACACTGACTCGCCCAATACTGTATTGCTTCCCTGCCCTACACCACTCCTCAATTCGCTCATAATCACCAAATAAATATGACAACAGGACCTGATGATGACAAAACGAATACAGGACAATCTGATTGTTTTTTTGAAGAAGATCATCCCAACTGGGCAAGCTGTTTCCTGCAAGGACAGTAGGATTCTTTGATCGCCCCAGGAGGTTAAGGCAAGTCTGATGATAAATCTGAAAATGTTCCTGAATTGCCTTTTGTTGGACTCGCCCGACAAAGTCCACGGCTTCAGACATCTTTTTTTCATGCTGGACAAGATCCCACCCCATCCAGAACGGAATATGCTCACCAATCTTGCTCCATGAGGCATACTCAAAATCACCATTTTCCATACCAGCCAGATGCGACTCGACCATCGGTGCCATATTATCAACTAGATGGCGCTGCCAATGAAAAATAAAATGATTTACAGCAAGTATGACTCTTGAGCGAGCTGACTGACAGATCGGTTGATCCAATAATTTCAGGGCCAGACGCCCAAATCGAATTCCCTGGCAAATATCAAACAAATGTGCGCTCTGTATAATACCATAACCGGCATAACCAAATGCGGATTGCGGAGCAATCCCATACGTTTTTGACAATTTTACAGTAGCACATATCACCATGAGAAAAAATTTTGGATCAAGGAGATACGCAGAAGAACCAATAGATGACAAAATTCGCATGGCGGCAAGCTTGGCCGGATCAGACATCAGCCCCATCTCGCCCAGGGATTCCACAGAACAACCCGCAAGATGCCATTTTGTATGAAGGAGTTCAAAAAGAACCCGAGGCAGGTCGGGGTGATACGGGAGCGAAACCCCGAGGCCTGCCAAGACAGGCAAGGCCATTTCAACAGCCTCATTCTGGAGATCAAGAGTAATCAACCCATTGATTTTGATCTCATACACCTTGACCCGGTCGAGCAAGGTCAGGCCCTGTTCAAGGACACAACTGGACAGGGAAATCATCAGATCATGATCATGACAGAGCAGGGCCGCTTCCGCCCCTTCACTATGGAGATCCAGGGCAAGGCCATAATGCTCTTTCCAGACCTGATCAGGAAGCAGTTCCAATCCAAGGCGAAAATAATCCAGGGCCGCATCAAAGGCCACAGAATCCCGAGCCTGACGGCCGGCAGCAAGATAAAATCCTGCCACATGAATCCGTTCTTCCGGAGCAATCAGATCTCGCGGAATAGCTGCGAACTGATCCACAATCAAAATCATACGATTGGGGACACTTTCTTCGGCCGCCTCCGCCAAAAGCAGGCGCCCAAGGGCAAGATGTATGGCAGATCGCTGCGCTGCTGCTAACAGGTCATAGGCTGCCTGCTGAACCCGGTCGTGGGAAAAGCACAAACCCTCGTCGGTTTCAATCAACAGACCCAGTATACGCGCAGGAGACAAAATCTCCATGACCCCATCCACAGAGGTCTGTTGATAGCGAGCCAATAAGCCCGGATCAAAACGATTGCCGACGCAGGCGGCAAGGGACAGTAATCCAGTTGTTTCCTCCGGCAGCCTATGCAGCAGAGAGATCATCATCTCCACCACATCATGAGTCATGGCCACATTCTGAATCCCTTCCAGATCACATTGCCATTTTCCTGAATGAGCAGAACGACTGAACAGACCATCGGCATGAATTTTCTGCAGGAGAAGATAAAGAAAAAAGGGATTTCCCCCCGAACTGAGGCGAAGAATCTTGACCAGGTCATCTCCACCCACCAGGTCATCAAGCAGAGAGTCTTGCAACAACGCTACAATATCGGCCTCTGTCAGGGATTCCGGCCGCAAAAGATCACTTCGAACCTTGCTCTCATTCAGGTTCAGCAGATCCTGAAGAGGATGCGCTTCGTCAAGTTCATTCTCTCGATAGGCGCCAACCACAAGGACGTAGTCCATTCGGTTACTGGTGAGAAAGAGACGAAGAAATTTAAGAGTGGCAACATCTATCCACTGCAGATCATCGAGAAACAGGACCAGAGGGGCGTCTTTTTCTGCCAGGGCCTGGATAAAATTCATGAGAACAAGCTGAAATCGATTCAGGGCGGCGTCTGGCTCAACCGGAACTGTATGAGACTGAGGTCCGATAATAGTTTCCAGGAGAGGCAGAACATCTGTCATCAACCGACCATTCACACCAAGGGCCTCTTCCAGTCGCTGACGCCACGAGGCAAGATTCGCTCGGGAACGAGTCAGCAACAGACAAAGTTGTCTCTGCAGGGCGTCAAGCAGGGGACCGTACGGAATTTCACGCCGGTACTGATCAGGTTTACCGCTGATGAAACTGCCGCCCGCCTCTTTCACAGTTCGCCCGAATTCCCTGACCAGCCTGGATTTACCAATCCCAGCGTTGCCTGCAACCCAGACAACCCGTCCTCCACCCTTTGCCACCTCACCATAGACCCTGGCCAGGACCGTCAATTCATTGTCCCGGGCATAGAGTTTCTCGGACAAATGCATTAAGGCATGAACCTCATCGAGATGAGGCGTAAATCCCCTGATCTCGTTATGGTCACGCAACTGGCTGCGACAACGATCAAGATCACTCACAAGACTGTATGCCGATTGGTATCGCATCTCCGGGGCCTTGGCCAGCAGACTCAGGACAATCGATGAAAGAGCCTCCGGCAGGGCCGGATTGCACAGAGATGGGGATTCAGGTACCAGGGAGAGATGCGCCGCCACCATCTCCATGGGATCAATTGCGGTAAAGACCTTTTGGCCGGTCAACATCTCATAAAAAATTGCTCCGAGGCTATACAGGTCAGCCCGACCATCAACGGTTCTGTTCATCCGACCGGTCTGCTCGGGCGCCAGATATGGCAGGCGAACCGAAGTCAGATGAGAGGTATCCTTCGCTGAAGCTATCAGATCCTCATTGGGTTCCTGGATATGATAGGTAACACCTGAGCCCCCACCATGAAGAGAGAGAACAGCAGGAGAAAGAGCACCATGCACATGGTATTTATCATGAATAGTGGCCAAGGAACTTGCAAGCTGAGCCGCCACGTCTAGAAACTGCAGGGGGGAGCGGTATTGGAAAAGTTGGCTTTCCATAAAACAGATCAGGTTTTTCCAGTTAATGAATATGGAGGCATACTGCCCATCATCCGATGTTACCAAGCCATTTTACCTTAACCGAACAGAGCCAGCAAAACCAGTTGATTTGAAAGTCCCTGAGCATCCCCTGCAGGTCATGGGCCCAGGAATTGGTTATAGCATCTGTCACATCAGTCTCTTGCTTATAACCTATGGGCTTTTTTGAGAACTATGGCAGTGATGAAGGACACAGATTCTCCTGTGCGGGCGTTTCATTGTTGACTCAACCAGCAAGGATCGCAGTACATGGTCAATACTGACCACAGCTATCTGCCGGTCCCCTCAACAAAAAAACCAGAGGAGAAGAAATAATGGGAGGAAAGCCGAAGATATCAAACTATAAATGGTGCAGTTCAAGTGTTACTTTATCCTGAGTGACCTTAACTGTTCATATAATCTGCTACAATATTCACTCGAATCGGGTGACGCAGACGAGTCAAGGCCTGTTGGGCAATCTGACGCACCCGTTCACGGGAAATCTGTAATTGCCTGCCAATTTCCGCAAGAGTCTGCTCAGGATTATTTCCAAGACCATAACGGAGGGTCAGTACAAATTTCTCACGTTCATTCAAGGTAGAGAGTAATTTATCGATTTGCTCAGACCGTTGTTTATTGATTAATTCCTCATCTGGTGACAACTCGCTGGGGGTGCCAATAAAATCCTTCAGAGTTACATCATCTCCCTCACCAGCAGGTGTTTCAAGAGAAATAGTATCCCGGGCTCCTTCAAGTATTTCCGTAATCTTAACCAAAGAAATATTCGACGTCCGTGAGATTTCATGAAGGGTTGGTTCACGTCGCAAATCATCCCGCAAATTCTGGACAGAACGATAATACAATTTCTGCTTTTCAATAAAGTGAATCGGCAGACGAATTGTCCGGGTCTTGTCCATCAATGCCCGGGTAATTGACTGTTTGATCCACCAGGTGGCATAGGTGGAGAAGCGATTTCCACGCCGAGCATCAAACCGGAACACAGCGCGCATCAGCCCGATGTTCCCCTCCTGAATGATATCACTGAACGGCATTTCATTATGAATATAATATCGGGCAATTGAAACCACCAAGCGAAGATTTGAATTCACCATGATGGTCTTAGCCACCTCCAACTCATGACGCAGAGAATGGACCTGGTGCTGAAGAACCAGCAATTGTTCCAGATCAGAATTTCGACTGACCAGTTGGTCAAGTTTAGCACAGACGGATAGCAGAAATTTATTTCTTGGGGACAGAGCAGGGTCTTTGCTCTGGTAAACGGACAACTTTTTCTGCAGGGCTCGCAAACCAGACAACTCAATATCAGCATTAATGATTTCGCAAATAATGGACTCAAAACTGCTTCTGATCACCTCACTGTAATAACATTCCTTTTCAGCGGTCAACAGTTGATATTCGCCCATCTCAGCAAAATAGCTCGGACAGAGATGATACTTATCAGACGCACAATCAACAACAGAACTGCTTGATAAACTTTCTTCACTGCTCAACCCAACCGTCATATCCTGTCCTTTCTCAATATATTCTTTTTCACAACAGACAACCATTTTTCCACTGTTGAAAAAGGTTTCGCCTGCATACATCTCAGAATAATCGAATGAAAGATTCATGCCAGAAAACGGATTTACATTAAGAACGATAATATCCTGAAATAAAAAGATTTATGACACAACACGCCAGACACTGAAGAATCATACTGGACAGGATAACTTGACATATCTTACCGAATTTTTTTGCGCAACTCATCTAACCATCGGTTCTTATAGATAAAAAATCACTATTGTCAATACTTACTGCCATGTCAGTTTAATTTGCCCTACTGGCCATTCAACCAATTGATATTTCAATCAAGAGCTTCTTGACAAGTTGCTCTCTCCTTGAGCATTATTCAAGAATGAGAAAGAACACAATCAACATTGGAATCATTGGGACCGGTAAGCACGGTTCACGCTATGCCACCCATATCCTGAACGACTGCCCGAATTTACGGCTCAAGGCAATTTCCAGACGATCTGCCATCGGTCAGCAACAAGGGGCGGAGTGGGGAGCCAATTACCTGAGCGACTGGCGCAAGCTGATTTATTGCCAGGATATTGAGGCGGTGATTGCAGCAACTCCCCCGACGCTCAATCTTGCAATCGCCCGTGAATGTGCCATCGCTGGAAAACCACTGCTTCTGGAAAAACCACTGGCAGACACCCTCGCCTCGGCCCGCGAGATACTCTCTCTCACCCGAAACCAGAACCTGCGCCTGACCGTGGCCCAGACCCTACGCTACAACCCGATCATCCATGCCATGCGAGACTCTATCAAATTGATAGGCACGCTTTACGGCTTCACGGGCAGCCATCGGCTCGAACCGTCTTCCCTGACATGGCTTGAAGACCCGAGCCAGGCAGGTGCCGGGGTAATCCTCCACACCGCAGTGCACCTTTTTGATGCCCTGCGTTTCATTACAAACCAGGAAATCACCAGGGTCCGGGCAAGTATTCGCCTGATCCATAACCCCAATCTCGAAGATCTTTTCACCGCGCAGATTGAAATGGGAACGATCATCGGTACGGTTAACAGCAGTAAAATCAGCCCGGCTCGATGTGGACGCTATGAATTTATTGGCAGCAGCGGTGAACTGCACGGTGACCAGATCCATGACCGCCTGGAACTTGTCCAGGGAAACAGAATCATACAACTGCCACATGCCCAACCATGCTCAACCATCATCCCTCTTCTTCACGACTGGTATGCATTTCTCACTGATCAGGGCCCAAATCCGATCCCGGTCACCGAAGGTCTGGCCGCGATGAAGGTCTGTGACGCCTGTCTTCGCTCAGCTCGCAACGATTGCTGGATTACGCTTCAGGACACCTGATCAAATTTTTAATCTCAACGCTTCTCTCAAAATACTGCTTCAGTTCGCCCTTCCTGCCCACACTATAACAAAATTTCTTATTTTACCCTCAATCCTTCAAGCTACTTGACTTGACCATATCAAGTGGCTATAAAATCAATTCAAACAAAGTTAGGAACACCCAACACTCCCTTTAAGCTCAGGATCAGAAAATCATGGCAGAAATCAGACTACGAGATATGAAAAAAAACCAAAGCGGGGAAATCATTGCCATCAAGGCTGGAGGTGAGATGGGAAGAAGAATGCGTGAGATGGGTCTGGTCCCTGGAACCGTGGTCACCATTCAAGGCCGGGCACCACTCTATGATCCAGTTGCTCTGCGCGTCATGGGGAGTACGCTAACCCTTCGTAACAGCGAAGCCGACCATATTGTGGTCAGAATCAGCAACGAAGATTGACCCGCCATCCATCCAGAACTTTTAACAAATCATTGTAATTCTAGACAGTTCGATTATCAAGCTCTTTTGCCACAATCAACCCGAATATCATACGCCCTACAGCTTGGATTTATTTGTACCGATCGTTACAAAAAGAGCTTGACGAAATTAACTGATAGTCTATCCTATATATACCAAAATGTGGTACACGTTGTTTTTTTGTCGCTGCGATCAGGTCAGGGGACATAATCAAGGCGACATTAAAGGAGATCTTCATGAAACAGGGAACAATTGTATTGCTTGTCATGTTATTCATTGGATTTACCGTTCACGCCAATGCCCGACCTCAGTCCCGTTTTGATGAATCGACCGGGACCCTCCGACGCATTGGCGACGGCCCTCTCGAATGGGAGAGCAGTGCCTGGGGTCAAGGTGGTAAAACCTTCAAAAGTTTATGTCAAAGTTGTCATCAGGTTGGCAACGACAAGGGTGCATCTGTCCTCTGGAGAGAATCCAAGAGCTCAAAAGGCTGGAACCGGGTGTTTGCCCAGAGATATCCACAATGCGCCAAAGATGGTTCCTGGGACAGCATGACCCTGGACCAGCAGCTTATGGTCAACGACCACCTCTATCGTTTTGCCAGGAACACTCTTGACACGACCGACAGTTGCTGACGATAATGCAATCTCTCGGTCGGGAGAAAACACACTTTGCTACCAGGTTGATGGCCCCATTTCTCTTTTACAATTGGGTAAATCACTCAATCAAGACAACAATGACCAACCCCACCGCAAGCAGGTGAGTTGATTAAAAGCAAGAAACGCTCCTGGGGGCTGGATATTCGCAGGCGAGACCATCAGAACTATGCATCAAACATATTGAAGAGTGGCCATCCACGCTCCCTTTTCTGGTGTCCACACCGCACCTGCTCCAGTTCAAGTGTAAGCCTTCAATCCTCAGGGCTTGCACTTGAACTGCGTCTCAAAATCAAGATCTGTTACCATGGGTTCCACCTTCCCAACCCTTCTTCAGGATTTAATCAGTCGGCCTGAGTTACCTTATCCTCCTTCAACTCCATATTACATTATTA
>CALENA010000042.1 GCA_937910875.1 uncultured Desulfobulbaceae bacterium
CGCTGGCCGAGACCCGGGACAATGAGACCGGCAACCACATCCGCCGCACCCAGCATTACGTCCGGCTGATGGCCGAGCACCTGCAGCTGGGCGTCTATCACGACCTGCTGACCCCGGAGAACGTCCATCTTCTGCACGCCTCAGCCCCCCTGCATGACATCGGTAAGATCGGCATTCCCGACATAGTGCTGCTGAAACCCAGCCGCCTGACCAGCGACGAGTTCAAACTCATGTGCACCCACACCACTCTGGGCCGAAATGCCATCATGGGCGCGGCCACGATGCTGGGTCACAACTCCTTCCTGCGATTTGCCGGTGATATCGCTCACACTCACCATGAAAAATGGGACGGTTCAGGCTACCCCCAGGGACTCAAGGGTGAAGCAATCCCTTTGTGCGGTCGGATCATGGCCGTGGCCGACATCTATGACGCCCTGATCAGCAAACGGATCTACAAACCGCCCTTCCCCCACAGCAAGGCCGTCCAGATCATCACTCAAGGGGATGGCCGGACCATGCCCGATCATTTCGATCCTGTGATCCTGCAGGCCTTTGCAGATCTGCATGAACAATTCCGCGAAATTGCCCTGGCCCACATCGACGACCCGGAGGAACGCCAGACCTTGAACCAATAATCAACCAACAACTCCAGACAAGATCACAGCGGATGTGCTGAACCATATTTCTTGCGAGACCATGCCACCCAGAACTCAGCAAAACGTACCGCCAAGTCAGCTTTCAGAGCGACGAATATGGACGGGAACCACGAAACG
Source organism: uncultured Desulfobulbaceae bacterium (assembly GCA_937910875.1). Taxonomy (GTDB): domain Bacteria; phylum Desulfobacterota; class Desulfobulbia; order Desulfobulbales; family Desulfocapsaceae; genus Desulfatifera. Next base: position 774 of record CALENA010000042.1, read on the forward strand.
ATCCATCATCCTGACCGGGCTCTGCCTTCTGATCGCCTTTTCCCTGACCTGGGTGGCGCTCAGCGCCATCAAGGCCAGAATTGCCTCTGATCACGAACAGACGCTCATGGCCACTGTTCAGTCCACCGAGCAGGCCCTGTACGGCTGGGTCTCCAGCCGAATCAACGGGGCCCTGACCCTGGCCACCGACAGCAACTTCCAGACCCTGGTCAAGGACCTCCAGCCCCTGGCCCAGGACCCGCAGACTCTCGCGGCAAGCCCTGCCCTGAGCCAGCTGCGCCAGATTCTTACCCCCTGGCTGGAACGGCACCATGACCTGGGATTCTACCTTCTCTCCCCGGATGGCATCCAGCTGGCAGCCTTGGACGATCAAAACCTGGGACTGCCCCAGACCACCCTTGCCCAGAGTCAGCACCTGCAATCTGTTCTCAAGGGCAACTCTGGCCTCCTCCTGCCGGATTACTTTGAAACACATCGTCCCGCGTCAGCTGAGACCAGTACCATAGAACACTCGAAAGTTGAGCTGCTGATCGGCATCCCGATCACAGACCACAGCAGAGCCACCATTGCCGCCCTGTTTATCCGTATTGACCCCTGCGAGGACTTCTGCCGCACGATCCAGTTCACCAACACTGGACAATCCCGTGACACCTACGCCTTTGATCAATCCGGTCACCTCCTCTCGGACGTCCGTTTTATTAATGTGATCCAAAATGATGGTCGGCTTCTCCCCGGTCAATCCTCTTACTACAACCTGCATCTCACCGACCCCGGTGGAGACCTGAGCTCTGGCTTTCGCCCTGAAACCCGACCCGAACAATGGCCACTGACCCTGGCCGTGGCCCAGGCCACAGCCGGCAAGGATGGATTTCAGGTCAGCGGCTATCGCAACTACCGTGGGGCCGAAGTCATTGGCGCCTGGCGCTGGCTTGACCATCTCAACCTCGGCCTGCTCACAGAGCTGGATGTCTCAGAGGCCTATGCCACCTATCATCTCATTTTCCGCATCGTCCTTATCCTCTGCCTGGTAACCGGCCTGCTCTTCATGGCCCTTGTGCTCGCCGCCGTCCAGAAGAGACGCTCGGTCGACCGGGTCAACACCACACTCCGGCATGAAATCAAGGAACGCCAACAGAGTGAATACCGATTCCAGCACCTGCTGAACTCTTCTCCGGACGGACTGCTCATCATCGACCAGCAGGGAGAAATCCTTCTGGCCAACCCGGCAAGCGAGAAGATGTTTGGCTATCCGGCCACGGAACTCCTGGGTCGCTCCATTGAAATCCTGGTACCCGACCGGATCAGGGACCAGCACCCTCAATTCCGTGAACAGTACTTTGAGGCCCTGGCCGGCAACCTGACCCGCCTGGAGGTCCAGGGACAACGGCTGGACAAGTCACTCTTTCCCGTCGAAATCCATCTGAACCGCGTCCTTCTTGATCAGGAGCCTGCGGTCATCGCCGCGATCCGGGACCTCAGTGCCCGCACGGAGAGTGAGGAAAAAATCAGGCTCTTTCGTCGTCTGGCCGAAAGCTCTGGCCAGGCCATGGTCATCGCCGATCTTGACGCCATGATCCGTTACGCCAATCCCCGTCTCTATCAACTGCTGGGGATGGAATCCACAGATGCCTTACTCGGCACCTCGGGCTTTGCCTATCTTCCCGAAAACCAGAGCGACCTGATGCAGGAGTCTATCCTGCCCCAGGTCCTGGAAGAGGGGCAATGGACCGGCGAACTGCCGCTGCTCGCCAAAAACGGCCGGATAATCCCTGTCCTGGCAAACATCTTTTCCATCAACGATGATGCCGAACAACCGCAGTATCTGGCCAGCATCATCACCGATCTCAGCGAAATCAAGGCCACCGAACAGCTGATCATGACCAGAGAGCAACGACTGCGCAAGCATAAACTGGCCCTGCAGTTTCTGGCCCGCAGCAATTTCAATGACCTTATGGAGACGATCAGAATCATTACTGAGCAGACGGCCCTGGCCCTGGAGTGCAGCCGGGTGAGTATCTGGCTGATGCAGAAAGAAGAGAGCGAACTGGCCTGCCAGGATCTCTTTATCCAGAGGGAAAACCGCCATGTTCAGGGATTTGTGCGCTCCCGCGCTACCTATCCCATCTATTTCAGGACCCTGGACGACAAGCGCATTATTGTCGCCCATGATACCGCCACCCATCCGGCCACCAGTGAGTTTCGAAAGACCGTACTCGAGCCTCTGGAGATCAAAAGCATGCTGAACTCGTCCATCATTCTCCACTCAAGATTCGTCGGGGCGGTCTGCTGCCAGCAGGTTGGGGAGCAGCGCCACTGGGAGGAAGAGGAAGAGACCTTTGTCAGCTCCATTGCCGATATCATGACCCTGGCCCTTGAATCCAACGATCGACGTCTGGCCGAAAAACAGCTGAGCCGCCATCAGGAGGATCTGGAGAGGGTGATCAATCAACGCACTGCCGATCTGCAGCAACAGATTGATGAGCGCAAAAAGATAGAACAGGACCTGCTCCATCATCTGGATGAACTGGAACGATTCACCCGCCTGGCCCAGGGCCGGGAGCAGAAGATGATCGAGCTCAAACAGGAGGTCAACCAGCTCAGTTGGGAGTTGGACCGTCCGCCCGGCTACCCGGAGGCTGATGAGCACGGAGACAACAGCCATGACTGATTTCCAGACGACAGACCCTGCCAGCCAACACCCTTTGCTGCAACCAACCAACCCGGGATTCCAGCCATGAGCCTTGGAAAAAAGTTTATTCTCAGCCTGATCTGTATCATCATCCTGCCGACTCTGGCCCTGAATCAACTCTTTGTCCAAAAGGTCAACGAAGAGATCGAGTCCTCCCTGTTTGCCAAACTGACTTCCATTGCCGAATTCAAGATCCAGCGGATTGAACACTATTTTGACGAACGGGAAATCGATATCCAGGAGGCCCAGCATTACAAGAATATCAAGGTCAATCTCCCTCTTCTCGACACGTTTATTGACACGCCCCATTATCCGCTCTTTCTGGCGGCAGAAAAGAGCCTGGACTCGCAACTTCAGCCCTTTCAGAAAATAAAGAATATTCTTGATCTGATGCTGGTCAACACCCGGGGGATCGTGCTTTACAGTACCAATCCAAGGCATAAGATCGAGGAACTCGGCCAGCCACTGCACGATCCCAGTGGCCAGATCATGACCAGGGGCCGGGAGGGCTTTTTTATTGCACCCATCTCTTTGGATGATCAGTCCGGCCACGGGGTGGAAATGCTGACCGCCGGTCCGCTGCACAATGACTCCGGGGAGTTGATCGGCCTGGTGGTCATTGAGCTTGATCCGGAACAGATCTATGAAATAGCCCGGGACACCACCGGCCTGGGTGAGACCGGCGAGACCCTGATCGGCAAACGATTGGGCGACCGGGTCATGTTTTTCATCACTCATCGCCATGCCCCCACGACAAGTCGGCCAAAAATTGGCACGTTTGACAGTCAATCCTTCCAGCCGATGCAGCTGGCGGTCCGGGGCCAGGATGGGGCCGGGCAGGCCGTTGATTATCGTGACCATGAGGTCATGGCGGTCTGGCGTCACATCCCCAGCCGGGAATGGGGGCTGGTCGCCAAGATCGATATTGATGAGGCGCTGGCCTCTGTTTACAAACTGCGCATCATGGCCTGGGCGGTGGCTTTGTCCATCCTGGGCCTGGCCGGTTTCATGGCCCTGTTTATCACCCGTCAATTCATCACTCCTCTTGCCCGGCTGGAAGAGGGGGCCAGGCAGCTGGGGCATGGCGAACTGGGTTACCGTTTTGACCATCAGAAAAACAACGAGATCGGCCGTCTGGGTCAGGCCTTCAATGCCATGGCCGAAGACCTGGCAGATTCTTACGCCACCATGGAAGACGAAGTGGTCAAGCGAACGGCCGAGCTTGAAGTATCCAGACAGAACGCCTTGACCCTGATGCAGGAGGCCAACCAGGAGCGGCAGCGGGCCCAGGAGGCCCTCTCCCACCTGAAAGTTTCCCATCAGGAGGTCAGCCGTCTGTCTCAGGTCGTTGAGCAGGCTCCACTTTCCATCATCATCGCCGACCTGGACGGGATTATCGAATATGTGAACCCACATACCCTTGAGGTCACTGGGTACACGCACCAGGAACTGATCGGCGCCCATACCCGAATTTTTGGCTCGGGCCAGTTGTCAGGAGAATTTTACCAAAACCTGTGGCAGACCATCCTGGCCGGCAAGGTCTGGCACGGCGAGTTCTGCAACAAAAAGAAAGGCGGCGAAATCTTCTGGGAACTGGCCTCCATCTCCCCGGTCTTTGACCAGCAGGGCCGAATCATCAACTTTTTCGCCCTCAAGGAGGATATCACCCTCCAACGGAAGGCCCAGAAGGAACTGGCAAGTATGGCCCATTTTGCCGATGACAACCCGGCACCGGTCTTCCGGATGGATGACCAGAGCCTGATCATCCTGGCCAACGAGGCTACAGAAAAGTTATTTCAGTCCGATGATCTGATCAACAAACCATTGTCGCCTCACTGTCCTTTCCTGACTCCAGCAGAACAGCGGCAGCTCATTGAGACCAACTCGGTCAGCCAGCACGAATGTCTGATCCATGACCATCATATCCTCTTCACCTTCAAGGGCAACCGGGCTGACCAGACCATCAATGCCTACGGCACCGATATCAGCACCCTGAAGCAGACCGAGCAGAACCTGCAGCAGCGGGTCAAGGATCTGGCTGAAATGCGTCACTCCATGCTCAACATGATGGAAGATCTGGAACACTCCACCCGGGCCGCCCAGGCCTCGGCCCAGGCCAAGAGTGACTTTCTGGCCAACATGAGCCATGAGATCCGCACCCCGATGAATGCCATCCTCGGCATGACCTATCTGGCCCAGCAGACCAGGGTCTCACCCCAGCAGCAGGATTACCTGGACAAGATCTCCGGGGCCGGCAAGGCCCTGCTGGGGATCATCAATGACATCCTTGATTTTTCCAAGATTGAGGCCGGCAAGCTGGAAATCGAGGCCGTGGATTTTGAACTCGATCGGACCCTGACCAAGGTCAATGACCTGAGCTGCCAGCTTGCAGCCGAAAAAGAAATCGAGCTGCTGATCTCCGTGGACCCGGATCTGCCCCTCTATTTCACAGGCGATCCCCTGCGCCTGGGTCAGGTCCTCACCAACCTGATGAACAATGCCATCAAGTTCACTGAAAAAGGTGAGATCACCCTCTCGGTTGACTGTCTTGAGCGGGATGACCAACTGGCCACCCTGCGCTTTGCGATCAAGGACAGCGGAATCGGCATGACCCCTGAGCAGGTGGGCCGGCTGTTCCAGGCCTTCAGCCAGGCCGACAGCTCCACCACCCGTCAATACGGCGGCACCGGTCTGGGGCTCTCCATCTGCAAGCAGCTGGTGGAACTGATGGGCGGGAAAATTTCCGTCAAGAGCCAGCCTGGCCAGGGCAGCACCTTTTTCTTTACGCTCAGCCTTGCCATTCCAGCCGGAAAAAGAGAGCAGCAGATGATCCCCAATGATCTGGTGGGACTGCGCGCCCTGGCAGTCGACGACAACCCGACCGCCCAGGAGATCATGTACAAGGTTCTCGTCTCATTAGGCCTCAGGCCGAGCATGGCAGGGTCCGGGCCCGAGGCCCTGGAGATGATCGACCAGGCCGCAACCGAGAACGCCCCCTATGAACTGATCTTCATGGACTACCATCTGGGGCCTGAAATGAACGGACTGGAGGCCTCTCGTCTGATCAGGCAAAACAACCGGCTGGAGACCATCCCCCCCATCATCATGGTCACCGGTCATGACCGGGATGAGATCCGCCGTCAGACCGGCAAGGACGAGCTGGCCGGTTTCTTAGGCAAACCCTTTACCCCCTCAACCCTGCTCAACACCATCCTGCCCCTGTTCAGCCACAACAATGGCAGTCAGATTGCCGCCCTGGCAACAGACACTCCCGGCCGCAAGCAGTTGCAGGATCTGCCTGGGGCAATGATTCTCCTGGTCGAGGACAATCAGATCAACCAGCAGGTCGCCAGGGAATTACTGGTTCAGGCCGGGCTCACGGTCGACATCGCCAACAATGGTCTTGAGGCCGTTGCCGCGGTACAGAACAAGACATACGATCTTATCCTGATGGACCTGCAGATGCCTGAGATGGATGGGTTTGCGGCCAGTCATGAGATTCGCGCCTTAGAGGCCGACACAGGGAGTACAACCACCCCTGTGTCACAACCAATTCCGATCATTGCCATGACCGCCCACGCCATGACCGGGGACCGGGAAAAATGTCTGGCCGCTGGAATGGACGACCACATCAGCAAGCCCATTAACCCGGAGATCATGTACACCACAATTGCCAGATGGCTCAAACAAACCAGACAGGATGCGACTGACTCTGCAGGGAACACGCCCCGACCCATGGCCCCCGCAACAGGCGAAAAACGCCAAGCAATGACCGACCGGCAGGATGCCATGTCGCTCCCTGATGAGACATTTCCGGAGCAACTGGAAGGATTTTCCCTGGAAGACGGTCTGCGCAGACTCGGCCAGAACAAAGGACTCTACCTTCAATTGCTGCGCCAGTTTTCTCAGGATCACCTCCAGACCCACCTCCGTCTGCAAGAGACCTTCAGTGACAATGACCTGGAGTCTCTTGGACAGATGGTCCACAGCCTGAAAGGGGTCAGTGGCAATCTCGGGGCCCGTAATCTCTACCAGTCCTGCATTGACCTGGAACAGGCAATCAAGGATTTCGGGACCCGGGAGACCCTCGAACACCAGCTGAACCAGGTCACTGCACATCTGACCACGGCCCTGAATTCCATTGCCGGCCTCGGGCTGGAAGGGAAACCTGGCACCGGAGCAGAAGAGGCAATTGACCGGAAAGCCCTTATTGCCCTGTTTGAGGAACTGGCTATTCTACTGACCAGAAACAGCCCCGATGCCATAGACCATCTGACTTCAATTACAGCCAGGACCCGAGACTGTTCCTGGATGCCGGCTCTCAAAGAGCTTGATGCTCAGGTCCAGGCCTATGATTTTGACCAGGCCACAGTGACTCTCCAGCAGATCATCATCACTCTCAGCTCTGAGCTGGGTTCTGAGAGTGACCAGCCATGATCAACCCATAACAATCCCACTCGACGTCGTCATCACGAGAGTCAACTGCCCGATCCTGGATTTTGGGGTGAGGGCAGTTGTCATGTCGCGGCCGAGGCTTTATTCTGACCGCCAGCGCCCCCGAAGCAGACTCTCCAGTTTCAGGTTTTTGCCGAAACTCTGATTGACAAGATTTTTCACCTTTTTTCAACGAGTAAAGTATTGACAGCCCATGGAATATTGGCTAGTCTGTCCGACTTATAAAGTGTCTGGTATATTTTCTACTTGAAATCAAGCAAGTTGTCAGCCATGCCTTGCCTCTCGAAGCCAGCACAACCTATCACTCTGCATTCCAATGACCAACCCCGACACCTCCAAGGATATCGCCTCTGTTTACCGTTTTCTGGCCCAATGCATGGAATATCCTGATCGGTCCTGGATGAGTAAAGATTTTTTTCAGGCCCTGGATCATCTGCTTGAGCAACTCGGTGGCCAGGATGAAAAAGAGGCCATCCACACCGCCCTGGATAATCCTGGTGATTTTGCCGATTTCATCGAAGATTTGCAGGTCGAATATACCCGCCTGTTTATCAACGGCATACCACACCTGGTCGCCCCACCCTACGGATCCGTCTATATGGACAAGTCTCTGCAGGGAAAATTTGCCGGTGACACCCTGGCCTTTTACCGGGAAAAGGGTTTTGCCATGGGCGAGAAAGCCGACCTGCCCGACCACCTGATTCACGAGCTGGAATTTCTTTCCCTCCTCGCCTCAGAATCTGATCATGATGGTGAAGCACTCTTTCTGAAGAAATTTTTTCGCCCCTGGTTTGGTGAGTTTCACCGCCGGGTCACATTAGAAACGCATCACCCTTATTTCCGGGTGATTTCACAACTCATTGATTTTTTTACAAAGGAGGACGATAACAATGGCTTTCAACCTAACCCGGCGTAAGTTCCTGCAGACGGCATCTCTGGCCGCAGCTGCGGTCCCGCTGTCCAAGGTGGTTTCCGCAGACACTGGAGTCACTAAGGCCCCACTTGATGCCAAGGGGACCTTTGGCGACCAGACTGTGGTCGGCGGTATCTGCGAAATGTGTTTCTGGCGCTGCCAGCTTGTGGGCAAGGTCCGCGACGGCCGCCTGATGAAGCTGGAAGGCAACCCCAAATCCATTGACAACGGCACAGCGATCTGCGCCCGCGGCAATGCCGGGGTCAAGCTTCTCTATGATCCCGACCGTCTCAAGTACCCTTTGAAAAATGTAGGCAAACGCGGCGCGCCCAAATGGAAGCGTGTCACCTGGCAGGAGGCCCTGGATGAGTGTGGTAACGGGCTCAACCAGGTCACCAAAAAATATGGCGCAAAGGGCATTGCCGTCTTCCCGCACGGTGCCTCGGCCAAATACCCGATGCACTACTTTGAGCGCACGGTCGGCACCCATAACGTCAGCGAGGCCTCTTTCTTCCAGTGTCGTGGTATCCGCGACACCGCCTATGTGGCCACCATCGGCAAGGCTCCGGGTGAAAAGGTCGACATGGCCAACACCAAGGTCCTCTTTTTCCTCGGTACCCACATCGGTGAGAATATTCATGTCTCCCATGTCAAACAATATGTCCAGGGCTTGCAGAACGGTGCCAAGCTGGTGGTCGCTGACCCGCGTTTTTCCGCTTCAGCCGCCAAGGCCGATATCTGGGTCCAGATCAAGCCCGGTACTGACACGGCCTATGTCCTGGCCATCATGAACTACCTGGTCCAGAACAACAAGTACGACGCAGACTTTGTCGAGGATCATACCGCAGGCTTTGACGAGTTCAGCGAGGCCATCAAGGAGTGGACCCTTGAAAAAGCCGCTGCAACCTGTGAAATCCCTGCCGCCCAGATCAAGGAAGTGGCCGAACTCCTGGCCGCCAATGCCCCGAACGTGGCCATCCATCCCGGCCGCCACGTCTCCTGGTACGGCAATGACTTCCAGCGTGAACGTGCTCTGGGTTGCCTGACCGCCCTGCTTGGCGCCTTCTATGTCAAAGGTGGCTGGGTCCCGCCCAAGGGCCCCAAGGTCAGTGGCATCAGCTGGAAAAAACATGACCACGGCAACGAGCACAATCTCAACTACAATCACGAGGAAGATGAGAAACGTTATCCCTTCAACCCGCCCGGCACCCCGACCGAGTTGATCCGTGACTGCGCCATCAGCGGCAAACCTTATCCGATCAAGGGTTGTGTGGTCTGGGGTCAGAACCCGATGCAGACCATCCCTGGCCAGGAGAAGATGAAGAAGGTCTTCCAGCAGATGGACTTTGTCATGTGTGTCGATGTCATGCCAACCGACGTCACCCTCTGGGCCGACATTCTTCTGCCTGAGGCCAGTTATCTCGAGCGTTACGACTACATCAAGACCGGTACCCAGTGGAATCTGGCCGATGAGCATCAGCAGTTCATTGCCCCCCGTATGCCGCTGGTCGCTCCGATGTTCGAGCGCAAAGACCAGGTCTACATCACCAACGAACTGGCCAAGCGCATGGGTCATGCCGCAGAGATCCCGGTCGGATCGCTTGAAGAGATGACTGAAAAGAGCCTGGCCTCTGTTGATCTGTCCATCGCCAAGATCAAGGCCGAGGACGGAATCCATATCCAGCCCGGCAAAGACCCCTATGGTCTGCCAGAGGACTTTGAGGTTCAGCTCTATAACGAGGATCTGGCCGATGCCGGTTTCCCCGGCGCCCCGACCTACATCCCGGTCCCGGAGGTTCCCAAAGGCTATGCCCGTCTTCTGTATGGTCGTGCCCCGGTCCACACCTTTAACCGCAGTCAGAACAACGTCTGGCTCCACAATGCCATGCCCATTAACCCGATCTGGATCAATGACCATGCAGCCGCCAAGATGGGACTGATGGACGGAGACACGGTCAGCGTGGTCAACAGCGAGGGCATTGCCTCCGGAACCACGACTACGGTCAAGGTTACCCCTGGTATCCGCAAAGACTGCGTCTACATGTATCACGGCTACGGCAGCGCCAGTCCCTTCATGACTGTGGGCAAGAATGCCGGTGTCGATGATCAGAAACTGATCAGCATCCTGGCCATCGACCCCGAGACGGGTTGCAGCGGCATGCGCAACAACTTCGTCAAACTGGTCAAGAACGGTAAGGTTCTGGATATCCCGGCGTAAGCTGACTCACGAGGAGGAATACTTCAATGCAATATGGAATGATTATAGATCTCGAACGGTGCGTCGGCTGTCATGCCTGCACCATTGCCTGCAAGGCGGAATGGGAGGTCCCGGTGGCGAATGGTCGCAACTGGGTCAACCGCCTTGGTCCGACCATGACCCCGGAAGGTCTGGCTTCAACCTATTACCCTGGCCTCTGCAACCACTGCGATGCTCCGCTTTGCGTCGAAGCCTGTCCCGCAGACCAGGTAGAAATGACCTTTACCGATGCCAAGTCTGGGAAAACCAAGACCTTGACTGTTGCCGCCACCTGGAAAGACCCCTTTGACGGTACAGTCCAGATCGACAAAGAGCGTTGCCTGGGCTGCGGTGCCTGCGCCGATGCCTGTCCCTATGGGGCTCGCTATGTCAACCCGGACCTGGCTGACGACAACTCAATGGGCAAGGCCGACAAGTGCACCTACTGCAAACCTCGGGTAGAGGCAGGGCTTGACCCGGCCTGTGTCCAGACCTGCATCGCCGGAGCACGCATCTTTGGAGACCTGGATGATCCCAATTCAGCGGTCTCCAAGTATGTCAAGAAGGGCGCCAGGGGGATTGAGCCCCATGGTGGTCATCTCGGCCCCAACTCACGCTACTACGGCAACAAACGTGACATAAGCCTGCTCTTCAGCACCTCCACGCCTGAGCTTGCCGATCTTGGCATGACCAGACGACGGGCCATGCTGGCCACTCTGGTCAAACCGTCCATCAACAAGGCTCGCGACATCGGCCTTCTTGGTCTGGCCGGGGCCATGCTGGTCAAGAAGATGAGCGAAGAAAAATAATCGCTTGATCCAGACGCGTCACCTGCTGCCGGGAGACGCGTTGACAGGTAAAGGGGGGAGTTGCCGTATCCGGTGACTCCCCCCTTTTTTTGTTACCAGCTGAAAACGATTCCACCTGATGGTCCGGTATGCAACCCGCAGGTGGGAACAGGAAGGTCTCTGGCCGGCGTATCTGAACCATGAGCGACGAAACGTCGTTCATGGTTCGGGCAAAGCGTAGCCGGCCAGAGACCTTCCTGTTCCCACCGGGCCAAGCTCACCACCATGAACCTCACTTTTAAAATCTTGCTGAACAGTTACGAGCCTCTTGCATCAGGAATAGATAAAGACAAAACGGTCATCATCAATACTGATCCGCAATCGCCCCTGGTGATTGCGGCCATAGACCTCCCAGGCAGCCTCCCCCTTGATCTCGCATTTCAGACAATGGGGAGAATGGACCCCTTTCTCCCGGTCACACCAGGAGACCAGTGTCGCGAATTCATTCTCTTTCTCTCCCAGCAATCGGGCCATTTCTCTGGCCTGATCGAAATCCACCTCATAGCCGGTCAACCGGCACTCAACCCGTTTCATTTTCCCTCCCTGATAGAAATATCCGCCTGACAATCAGGCGTGACAATGAATATCAAATACTCATAAAAAAAACCGCCTGATCATGAAAAAAAACATCGATCAAATTTGACATTTTCCTCCCACTCACATAGGATAAAAACTAGTGAATAATTTTTTACTATTAACCTGTTACCACAATGTAGCAATGCGACGCGGACATCGTGAAGCACATTCGATTTGGGCCTTTTTCCGGCTCAGATCATAAACCTTTTTTCAAAGTTTGGAGGAGCTGTATGAAAAGAGCATTAACCAAGATCATCCCTTTCCTGGTGATGGCATCCTTTCTCGCGACAGGATGTACCCAGGAAAACACCCAGGCGGCCAAAGCGGCCAAGCCTGCCGTTGAGCAGGTCGCAAAAGAAAATGTCTACAAAGGATCTGTCGTTGGCAAGTCCAACAAGGCCAAGACCATCTCCATTAAAGTCGGCAAGGGAGAGGACGCCAAGACCATCATGGTCGCCTTTGACGACCAGACCAAGGGTGTTGAACACGCCTCTGTGGGCCATGCCTCCATCATTAACTATGAAATGCGCAATGGCAAGCCTTATGCCACGGTCATTAAACCCAAACTGGCCAAACTGCCTGAGGGAGTCGCCGAGATCAAGACCGATGCCCTGGTCGATCTGATGGCCAGTGGAAAACAATTTACCCTGATTGATTCCCGTCCCGGTGGACGCTTTGCCGCAGGGTCTCTGCCCGGTGCCAAGAACATCACTGTTCCCAAAATGAAAGAAACAATGGGCGCGGGGACCTTACCTGAAAACAAAGATGAGTTGGTGGTCTTTTTCTGTGGAGGCCCCACCTGAGGCATGTCCACATCCTCCGCCGGTCTGGCGAAGAAAGCAGGTTACACCAACATCCAGGTCTATCTTGATGGCGAGCCCAAATGGAGCAAAGAGGGCCATCCCGTATATGCCTCCAACAAGTTTGTCGGGACAGGGAACATCGTCCTGATCGATCTCCGCAGTGCAGATAAATCAGCAGCCGGCCGTATCGCCCGTTCGGTCACCATCCCCTATGGTGATCTGGAAGATCGGATGAGCTCCATTCCACGCAAGGCCCCGGTTGTTGTTTACAGCGACAACGCAGAAGAGGCCATGGAAGGGTTGACCGACCTGCGTGATGAGGGCTTCAAAAAGGCCGCCCTGGTCAACGGAAACATCCAGGGATGGATCAAATCCGGCGGTGCCATTGAAAAAGGCCCGGTCGTCACCGAGATCAAGTGGATACGGCAACTGGAAAAGGGCGAAGTCAGCCTGGCTGATTTCAACAAGGCTGCCAACGGCCAGGATGCAGGGGCGATTATCCTTGATGTCCGGACCAAAGATGAGGTTGCCGCTGGCAGGTTCATGAATTCTGTGACCATCCCCCTGGATGAGTTGGGCGCCCGCATGTCCGAACTGCCCAAGGACAAGAATATTTATGCCCACTGCACCACAGGTGCCCGTGCCGACATGGCCGCCAAGGAGCTGAACAAAAACGGCTTCAAGGCCTCATTTCTGGTCGCCAACGTCGACTGCAAGGGCAACGACTGTAAGGTAGAAGATTAACGTATCAGCTTTATTTCTGAACTGAACTTTCTTTTCTGTGCCCACTGAGCGCAGGAAAAGGAGTGTTCACCCGGGAAGGACCATCATCTGATGGTCCTTCCTTTTTTTTTGATTTACAGGTATCCTGTTGGGCCAGACCATCTTGGCATTCCGGTCTGATTTTTACTTTTGGCTCTCAAGGCCCAGGCCGCCGGGCACGGGCTCAGCTATGCCCCTTTAATCTCAGATCATCACCCTGTCAACCAGCTTATCTCTTAACCACCCTTTCCCTCAACACCAACCACTCCCGGAAAAACATGAGCACAGACGATAAAAAAATTATCTACTCCATGATTGGAGTCAGCAAATTCTATGACACCACCCCCGTCCTCAAGGACATCTCTCTTTCTTATTTTTATGGGGCAAAAATCGGAGTTCTTGGCCTGAACGGGTCCGGTAAATCCACCCTGCTCAGAATCCTGGCCGGCATTGACACCGAATTCAACGGGAAGACCGTTTTTTCCCCCGGCCTGACCATTGACTATCTGGAACAGGAACCACAACTCGACCCGGACAAGAGCGTGCGCCAGATTGTTGAGGAGGGGGTCCAGGGCACGGTAGACCTGATCGCCGAGTTCAACCAGATTAACGAGCAGTTTGCCGAGCCCATGAGCGATGACGAGATGCAGGCACTGATCGACCGACAGGCCTCGGTTCAGGACAAGCTGGACAGTCTCTCAGCCTGGGATCTTGATTCACGTCTGGAAATGGCCATGGACGCCCTGCGCTGCCCGCCGCCCGAGACCTCATGCCAGCACCTGTCCGGCGGCGAACGACGTCGCGTGGCCCTATGCCGCATCCTGCTCAAAAAACCAGACGTCCTGCTCCTGGATGAGCCCACCAACCATCTCGATGCCGAGAGCGTGGCCTGGCTTGAGCACCATCTCCAGAGCTATGCCGGGACCATTATTGCCGTGACCCATGATCGATATTTCCTCGACAATGTGGCGGGCTGGATTCTTGAGTTGGATCGGGGCATGGGTATTCCCTGGAAGGGAAATTATTCGTCCTGGCTGGAACAGAAGGAACGGCGACTGGCCACGGAAGAAAAACAGTCCAGTGATCGACGCCGCACCCTGCAGAGGGAGCTGGAATGGATCAGGCTGTCGGCCAAGGGACGACGGAGCAAATCCAAGGCCAGGATCAATGCCTATGACCAGCTTCTCAATCAGCAGGCGGACACGGCTGCCCAGGACATGCAGATTTACATCCCACCCGGTCCACGCCTGGGCAAGGTGGTGATCGAGGCCGAAAACATCAGCAAGAGCTTCGGCGATCGTCTGCTGGTGGAGAACATGAATTTCAATCTGCCGCCAGGTGGCATAGTCGGGGTCATCGGCCCCAACGGCGCCGGCAAGTCCACCCTGTTCAAGATGATCACCGGCCAGGAGAGCCCGGACAGCGGCTCCATCCGTGTGGGCGAGACGGTCAGGCTTGCCTATGTTGATCAGAGCCGGGACATTCTTAATCCTGAGGAGACCATCTGGCAGGCTATCTCAGAGGGTCAGGAGACCATCTGGCTGGGCACCAAAGAGGTGAATTCCCGGGCCTATGTGGGTCGCTTTAATTTTTCAGGCGCAGCCCAGCAGAAAAAGGTCGGCCTGCTTTCAGGTGGCCAGCGCAACCGGGTCCATCTTGCCCGGATGCTCAAGGGAGGCAGCAATGTCCTGCTTCTGGATGAGCCCACCAATGACCTGGACGTCAACACCCTGCGGGCCCTGGAAGAGGCCCTGATCAACTTTGGTGGCTGTGCCGTGGTCATCAGCCATGACCGCTGGTTTCTGGACCGGATCGCCACCCATATCCTGGCCTTTGAAGGCAATTCCGAGGCGGTCTGGTTCGAGGGCAATTATTCAGATTACGAAAAAGATCGGAAAGCGCGGCTCGGCTCAGCCGCAGACCAGCCACACCGGATCAGATACCGGCAGCTGACCCGCTGACAGATACGACTTTACTCTGACCAGCATGGCTGGACCAGAATGGCCAGCCACAAACAACCATAAACGTTCGTCCCTTCGACATGGCCTGTCATGGTCTCCGCTGAACTTCCGGACAAAACAAAGAATGGGGCTGCCGAAAATCTTCGACAGCCCCATTCTTTTAATTTTCCGCACATCAAATCCGATTGGATTACCGACCGACAGTCTCCCGAAATCTCTCCAGGAGACCTGCAAGCGGAACGGTCCTGTTCCGAGCCACCTCAACCTTTCCATCATGGCAGGCCAGTTCAACCGCCAGGGCCGCATCCCGAATGGCCTTGATACTCAGGCTGGCCGCCGCTCCCTTGACCGAATGGGCAGCAGAGCCGGCCTGTTCACAGTCACCCTGAGCCAGGGCCTCTGTCAGTTCACCCAGATCAGCGGTTGAGGAATCGACAAAAAGCTGAATCAATTCCTGGAGCAATTCCTGGTCACCCGCCAGTTCAGCAAGGACACCTGCACGGTTCCAGTCCAGCCCCTGCGCCATGTCTGTTTGCGCCTTGATCGTTGTCTGTTTCACTTGTCCGTCCATGACCTTCCACCACTTCGTCCAACTGGTCCGTCACCTTGGCTGCCTTGTCCTGCCCCCATGGCTGAGCAGAGAGAAGTCGATCAGACCTGGCCGCAGCAATCGCAATCTTCCCTCATCCAGCCCGACCACTGTTGACCCGGCAACACCACTGGTCTCTCCACCGTCAATGATCAAATCAATAGCATCTCCAAACTGTCGACGCACCTCTTCAGCGGTACGGGCCGGGGCCCATCCAGAGCGATTGGCACTGGTGGCGGTGATAGGGCCACCCCAGGCACGACAGAACCTGCGGGCAACCGGATGCGGCGAGATGCGAACCCCTATGGTTCCGGTCCCACCAAGGAGACGTGGGGAAACACCGTCCGCGGCCGGAAAGACCAGGGTCAAGGGACCAGGCCAGAATTTAGCGATCAGTCGCTCATACTCATCCGGGACCTCTCGGACCAGTGAACTGAGATCAAGGGGGTCCACAATCAGGACCAGGACAGGTTTTGCCTCCACCCTCCCCTTGACCTGAAACAATGACTCCACGGCCTGTTCATTCCGGGGGTCCACGGCCAGGCCATAATAGGTCTCCGTGGGAAAGGCAACCACACCACCTGCCTTGAGCACGGCCACTGCCTGTTTGAAACCTGCGGCCGAGGGACTGACACAAGAAGAGTTAGAGACCAAGATTTTTTGCCTTTTCTTCGACCTCACGGGCCATTTCCCGTTTATACTCCACCAGTTTTCCGGCCATTTCCTGGTCATCGTTTGCCAGCATCCTACAGGTGAATACCGCAGCATTTTTGGCCCCGGACTTGCCAATCCCCATGGTTGCCACCGGGACTCCCGGCGGCATCATGACCGTGGACAGCAGCGAGTCCAGGCCGCCCAGAGGAGAGGCATCAAGCGGCACGCCGATAACCGGCAGATTGGTGTGCGCGGCCAGGACTCCGGCCAGATGCGCGGCCATACCGGCCCCGGCAATAATGACCTTGAGTCCCCGCTTCTGGGCGGTGGAGGCAAACTGGGCCGCCCGTTCCGGCGTCCGGTGAGCCGAGGCCACGGTCATCTCGTAGGGGACACCCATCTTCTTGAAAAAATCAGCGGCTGCCTGCATCACCGGAAGATCCGAATCACTGCCCATTACAATACCGACCAGGGGTTTTTTGATGTTTGTCTTGGGACGGTTCAGGGCCTTGGCACCGATATCTGTCCTGGAGTAGGCGCCACTCCAGCTGATCATTCCCACGGCACGATAGGCCAGGGCAATCGCCTGCTCCAGGGTCTTGCCCACGGCGGTCACTCCCAGGACACGACCACCAGCTGTGACTGTCCGCTGCTTATGAAGCGCGGTTCCGGCGTGGAAAACGACCACACCCTCCATCTTGGCCACTTTGCTGAGCCCCGTGATCACCTTACCGCTCTCATAGGACCCGGGATACCCTCCCGATGACATGGCCACGCAAACTGTCGGCCGGGGATCAATCTTCATCTCGATCTGATCCAGACAGCCATCAATGGCCGCTTCCAAAATATCGACCAGATCGCTTTTCAGGCGCATGAGCAGAGGCTGGGCCTCGGGGTCACCAAAACGACAGTTGAACTCAAGGACATTGATCGTATCACCATCAATCATCAATCCGGCATAGAGCATCCCTTTGTAGGGGCGCCCTTCAGCAGCCAGGCCCCTGATGGTGGGCAACATCACCTTATTGACCACATAATCGGCAATCTTTTCAGTGACAACCGGAGCTGGGGAATAGGCCCCCATGCCACCGGTATTGGGACCGCGATCCCCATTAAAGATGGCCTTGTGATCCTGCGATGTGGGCAGGGACAGCACGGTCTTGCCGTCGGTAAAGGCAATAAACGAGGCCTCTTCGCCCATGAGACAGGCCTCCACGACGATGGTGTTTCCGGCCTCACCAAAGGCCTTGTCCGCCATGATCAGATCAACGGCCTGTTTGGCCTCCTGGGTCGAGGCAGCAACAATCACCCCCTTGCCCGCAGCCAGACCATCGGCCTTGACCACCACCGGCGCGCCGCAGCGGTCAATATAGGCCTTGGCCGGTGCAGCCTCGCTGAACACTTCAAACTCTGCAGTGGGAATCCCGTACTTCTTCATGAACTCCTTGGAAAAGACCTTACTGCCCTCAAGAAGGGCTCCTTTCTGAGAGGGTCCAAAGATGCGCAGGCCCTTTTCTTCAAAGAGATCAACAATCCCCTCGGCCAATGATGACTCGGGCCCGACCACGGTCAGATCGATCTGTTCAGCCAGGGCAAAATCGAGCAGGCCGCGGATATCAGTGGCCGCGATATCAACGCAATCCGCCAGTTGTGCGATCCCGGCATTCCCCGGCGCACAATAAATCTTGTCCACCCGGGGACTCTGATCGATTTTCCAAACCAGGGCATGCTCACGACCACCAGAACCAACAACCAGCACTTTCATTGCAACACTCCTTTTTCCTTCGTGAATACTTTTCGTTTACAAAATGACAGACAGACCCGAGCTGCGGGCAAAATCCACCCGGCCAGACCCCTCTGGTTATTATGATTTCAAACAACAGCTAACCATTGACAATTTATTCGGAAGATATAATATAAATGAGGACTCATTCATTTATAAATTCAGCTCACCACTCGACCGGATTTCTTATCAGGCAGACTCGGTCAAGCGCCTCGACCAATTCATGAAAACAATCGACAAACACTCAAAGATCATCCAGGCAGCGACCAAGGTCTTCGCTAAAAAAGGCTTCTTCAACGCCAGAATATCCGATATTGCCAAGGAAGCCAAGGTTGCAGACGGGACGATCTATCTTTATTTCAACAACAAGTTTGACATCCTGATTTCAGTCTTTGAAGAAGAAATCGGCGCCCTTGTCGACCAGGTCAGCAAGCTTTTGGCCGAAGAAAAGGACCCGCGCAAGATGCTGGCCATCTATGCCACCAGTCATCTTTCCATGATGAAAAAGAACAAGAATCTGGCCGAGGTCATCCAGATCGAACTGAGACAGAGCACCAAACTGATCAAGGAATATCGCAACAACAAATTCAGCGAGTACATCGACATCATCTCGACCATCATTAAACTGGGCCAGGAACAGGGGATCTACCGGGCTGACATCAAACCCGGCATTGCCAAACGTGCTTTTTTTGGCGCCCTGGACGAAATCTCCCGGGTCTGGACCCTGTCACTGAAGAATAACTATACCGTAGAGGAGACCATCAGTCAGGTCCTTGATATCTTTCTCGCAGGCATGCTGATCCCGGAGCAGAAAAGCTTAAATCTGCTCGAAAATCCCGGCTTACTCAGACAATCAGGCAAAATCTGAGGGCCGAATACCAATCACCTCAAATTCCCGATCCCCCCCGGGAGTCTTGACCAATATCTCATCCCCAGCTTCCTTGCTGAGGATACTCTGACCCAGAGGTGAGAGGACCGAGATTGACCCCAGCTTGACATTTGACTCTTCCGGCCCCAGCAGTTGATAGGTGATCTCCTCATCCGTACCCAAATCAAGCAGATCCACCACTGTGCCAAAGACGGCTTTCGCGCAGGAGACCTGAGTGCAGTCAATGACTTCTGCCCGGCCCAGTTTATCCTTGAGCTCCATGATCCGTCCTTCAATATGCCCCTGCCGGTCCTTGGCCGCATGATATTCGGCATTTTCTTTTAAATCACCGTGTTCACGCGCCACCTCGATGGACCGAACAACCTCCATCCGCTCAACTCGCTCCAGTTGATTCAACTCGTCTCGTAACTTCTGATGCCCCCGGACTGACATGGGGATACGCTCTACCATTTCCTGCTCCTGTATCAAAAGATTCGCGGCCTGACCAGATCACACTCCAACCTGGTCAGGCCGCGCCAAATTCAAAAGTCCTTGTAACTATTCAGCGGCACCCCATCTTCGCCCATTCTGACCTTCTCACATACACAAGTATGCTTCAAAGTCCAGAATGAACGAACCTGGCGCACCGATGACCAGTTACAGTTCCCGGTTTATGGCTATTCCTGGGCATTACGGTGAATAGTTACAAGTCCTTAAAATAAAAAACCTGCAAGCCGTTTAAACCAGACAAACAGCCCACAGGATACAGTCTTACTGCTGAGGCTCTGCTACCAGCGATAAATCAGGGACAGTGATGCCTGTTCCCGCCGATATTCACTGCCATGAGTCACATTAACAGTCGCATTTAAAAGGAAATCAGGGCTGATTTCAAGGAAAATATTCGTGTTCAACATATGAATATCGTACCCGCCAAACTCATAACCCAGTGAATAATCAACTGTATAATAACTGGGCACACCGCGTCTTGAGATATCACGGGCCAGCTGATGCTCAAAATGAACACCGATCAACTGCTGCCAGAACTCACCCGGACTCCAGTAAGGGTGATCACCGGGCTGAAAGCCAGTCTCAAAACTGAAATCGCGACCAAGGTTTGAGTCGTCATTCTTGAAATACTCATACCCATACCGGAGTTGAAGCAGGAGAGGCTCCCGACTGAGGACATAGGCACCCCAGACATGATATCGATTCTGGTGATTATTGTCGCTGTACAGACGATAGCGGTACTCACCGCCGAGTTGAAAACGGGGAAGAAGATTAACCATTACTCCGCCTTCAAGATCGCGATGATTGATGCCACGCTCGAGAGATTCCAGGGTATCATCCACCACGTCCTTTGAAAAACGGACATACCCTTCTCCCCAGTCGGCCAGATGCCCCCGGAGCTTCAGCTCAAACAAAGGCTCTACCCCTGAGTCTCCTTTCATGCCTTCACCAGCAAGGGTGGCCCCGAGCGACAGTTTATCATTCAGGGCAAAGAGCATGCCGGCCTGAAGACGATGGCGCCACTGATGCTGGTCAGTCGTATCCGAGGTCAAATAGCTGCGGGTCACGGCCAGTTCAACCTCCTGACGCAGGTCCGGCATCAACCAGGAGTGGAGTCCAAGAGAACTGCGGCGACTGTCCAGATAGCTGTTCCGCCCCTTTTGCATATCATAGTCAAAAGTTGACCAAACCCGCGTTTGCCGCTTGAGGAGATTGCGGGATACGGCCTTGTCCAGACCGGGATACTCAGGGTTGATCGCAGCAATCCGCTCATAGATGGCCGCCTCCTGACCAAGCATGCCCAGGCGACTGTAGACCCCGGCCAGGTCAAAGAGACTTTCAACCGTGGTCTGATCCGGAGCCAGGGACTGATACTCGTTCATGGCCCGGAAATCATCCCCCATTGTCATGGCCTTGCGGGCCGAGAGTTCCCGGACCACCAGCTGCTGCCAACGATAGTCATCATAGAGCGCGGTGCTGATCCTGGCCACCGGCTGGCCGAGCTGTTTGAGGAAAAAATCAGGGGACATGACCACATCCAGTCGTTCCGGATCGGCTGGATGGGTAAAGGTCAGGATGTGGATCAGGCTTCGACTGACCGGAGGCAATTGCAACTGAGCCCCAGCCTGCTGCAACTGCTCCCCAAAACGGCGATCAGCCGAGGGGGTGAGCATCTGCTCATACACCAGAACCGCTTCACGGTGACGACGATCAGCCCACAGGGCCCGGGCCAGCAGGAGGTGGCGCCAATACGGAAAATAGTCCTCCTGCGGCAGGAGATTTTCTTCTGCCTCACTGTCGTTGCCGTTCGCCAGATTCTCGGTCAACAGATGAATGACCGTCGAAAACTCACCCTGCTGAAACATGAGGTTCAGGCGCTGTCTGAACAGATACTCCTCACCGGGAAACTGTTGCACCAGTTCATCCAGTAACAGTCGAGCGCCTGCCAGCTCACCGCGTTTCCGGAGGATATCAGCCTCCAGCAGAGTCGCACGAACAGATAAACTCCCGCCAGCAGTCCTTTGACGGACCAGGGTCAAAGCCGTGTCATGAAGACCGTAGCGATAACATAAGGCTGCGGCCAGAAGCTGGCGTGCTGGAACCAGTTCACCCAAGAGAGCAATCTGCAACTGCTCTTCCCCCCTCTCTGCCCCGAACACCACACTGAGGACAAGGACTTCCACCTCATCCGGATACCGTTGCAGGACAACTGCTGCCAGAGTACGGCCAGCTTCATAATCACCTGCCTGATACACCATGCGCAGCAGGGTCAGGTCCAACTGGAGCAGCAGGTCATCACCTGCCGCACAATCTGTCGTCTGCAATCTCTGCTGAGCTCGACGGCCAAGCTCAAGGGCCTGTTTCATTTTGCCGGTGGCTGCCAGCCATTGCAGCTGATCAATAAAGAGACCAAACTGGGACTGATTGCAATCTTCCGGCAGCTGAACGCCCCCTGCCTCTGCACCCCCTATATGGCTGAGCCAGGTTCCGGCCCGGCCCGGCTGGCCACTGGCAAGCGCGTCTGCAAACAGACGCCTGAGAACCGGCGCCAGCGCCCCCTGTTCATTCAGAGTCTGCCTGAGCAGACGCTCAGCCGCATAGGAGTCATCGGTTTCCTGTAAGATCCGGGCCTTGAGCAGCAGCAGATCCGTGCTCTGATGCCCAGCAGAATCCGTCAATTCCTGAAGCTCCTCAATGACCTCCTGGGCCTGGCCATAGAGTCGGTTCTGGACCAGCCCCCCTGCATATTGCAGACCAAGAGCCATCTGCTGCGCCGGGTCAGCCAGTTCTTGCCTGAGGAACCGATACTGCTCGGTAAACGGGCCTGCCAGATCCAGCTCAAGGGCCAGGTCAAAGGCTCGCTGCCGGATCGTCTGATTTGTGGGGTGCTGGAGCAGATACGCTGCACAGGCATCATAGGCGGCCTGGGGTCGCCCCAGGGCCTCACTCAAATCTGCCGCCAGAAGAAGGGCCCGGTCAGTCGCTTGCCAGGACTCATCAAGCAGGCCAAGATAATATTCACTCTCATGCAGACGATCAGCAGCCAGAAGCAACTCGCTCAAGCGGAAAAGGACCTCCTGGTTCGTGGACTCCTGCTGATGAATAATTTCCAGGACCTCGATCAATTCCGTATCCATTCCCCGCTGCTCGAGAAGCTTGGCCATGGCCACATAGATGGCCAGCCGATCAGGAGTGGTTTTGGCCAGATCCCGCCACAGCTGCCAGGCACCGTCATTCTCGACAATGGCCAGCAGATCATTGGCCAGCACTGCGTGGACGCGCGTGATCTCACGTGCCACCCGCTTGTCATCAGGCATGAGCTTGCGGTATTCTTCCAGATAATAGAGGGCACGATCTGGCCGATGCAGTTCCTGAAGGTAGATCTCACCAACCTCGAGCAGCAGTTCAGGACGGGAATCACCGTGGGCCAGCAGGGCAAGAAGATGCGGAAGGGCCTTGGCTCCCAGATTCTGCGCCAGATAATAGGAGGCCACTTTCTTCTGGAAGACCAGATAGGCGGGATGTCGCTGGAGATAGGACAACCAGTACTCAACGGCCTGATCCCTGAATCCCGGGTGATCAAAGAGGCGGGCCGCCGCCAGCAGATCCTCGTCCTGCCCCCCGAATTCACTGATCAGTCGGGCATAATAGACCCTGGCCCTGTCCTCTTCCTCAAGGTTGACGGCGTAGCGGGCAAGTGAGTAAAGGAGGCTGACATCATCGGGCGTTCGCTGATAGAGTTGCTCCATGAGCGGAAAGGCGGCCTCCTTGCTTTCAAGCCCCTGAAGGGCCGCCACCAGCCCCTGCAAGGCCGGCAGGGCCAGTGAATCGTCCAGATCCTTTTCATGGAGCTGACCAAAAAACTGTGCGGCCCGTTCATACTCGAGTTGGGCAAGTGCAATCTCACCCCCTGCGGCAAGATAGCGGATACTCCCGGTATCCTGCTCCAACAGACCATCAATGATGAGTACGGCCTCGGGCCAGCGTTCCAGTTGAATCAGGAGCTGACCATATTCCCAGCGCGCCTCCTCGATATCTTTTTTGAGAATCAGCAGGTTCTGATAGGCCTGACGGGCCTCTTCCCATCGTTGGGCACGGACCAGTTTCCTGGCCCTGTCCCATCCCAACTTCCAGGACGGCTGGGGCAACTGTGAGGTGATAACCAGTTCACGTTCCGACAGGGCCTGAGGCTGAGCCAGGGCCTGGGCTGGGACAAGGATAAAAAATAAAGGGGACCATGACAGAAGAAAAAGAGTCGTTATGGTCACTAATGATCCGGTGTGGAGAAACCAACCGGCACAGAAACGTCGAATCAAAGAGGCTAAGATCATGTCCTTTGGTAGAAAACAGCGATCTCACGGACCACATGTTCCTGCATCTCCCGTGTCAATTCCGGGTAGATGGGAAGAGCCAGGGTCTGAGCTGCCGCTTCTTCAGAGCAGGGCAGCGCAGAGGCCTTGAAATCAGGGCCCAGACATTGCTGCTGGTGCAGGGAAACGGGATAATAAATCTCACAGCCAATCCCCCGACTCTGGAGATGGCACAACAGTTCATCGCGCTCTTTGACCCGAATCACATACTGATTATAGATGTGATAATTCACGTCACCTCCACCTGATCCGGCCACGTCTTCATACACTGCCGCCGGGACTCCAAGCAATCCATTCTCACTGAGACCGGACTCAACAAACAACTGGCCATACCGGCGGGCATTGGCCCGGCGGGCGGCATGCCATTTTTCAAGGTGCCTCAGTTTAATCCTCAGGATGGCTGCCTGCAGGGTATCCAGGCGGAAATTACCGCCAACCATGGAATGATAATACTTGGGTTCCGCGCCATGATTGCGGAGTAAACGGACCTGCCGGGCAAACTCAGGGTCACGGCAGACCACCATTCCACCATCTCCCATGCCGCCCAGGTTTTTGCTGGGGAAAAACGAAAAGCAACCGGCCAGTCCCATGGAACCGGCTCGGACCCATCCCTGTCCCAGTGCTCCGGCTCCGGGATACTGGGCGCCAATGGCCTGGGCCGCATCTTCAATCACCGGCAGGCAGTACTCTGAAGCCAGCTGCATGATCGGGGTCATATCCGCGCATTGACCATAGAGATGAACCGGCAGAATCGCTTTAATCCGGTGACCGCTGTCAGCGGCCAGAATCTCACCCAGCCGTTCCGGATTGAGATTATAGGTCACAGGGTCGATATCAGCAAAGACAGGTTCGGCCCCCAGACGCAGGATCACACCCATGGTGGCAAAAAAGGAATAGGGAGTGGTCACCACCTGGTCTCCGGGCCCAACCCCTAAGGCCATCAGACAAACCAGCAGGGCATCGGTGCCACTGGACACACCAATCGCGTGCTCCACACCCGAATAGGCGGCAATCTCAGCCTCCAGGGCCATGACGTCAGGCCCCTGAATATACTGAGCAGAGTCAATGACTCGCGCCACGGCCAGACCAATTTCCTCGCGCAGGGGATGGAGTTGGGCGTGAAGATCAAGTAAGGGGATGTTCATATCAGGAACCTGAACCACTCTTGATCACCATCGCCTCGCCTTCAAAAAAATCTACAATATCGGGCATCTCGGCTTCAAGATATTTTTTCATTTTCTTGAGCAGATTGACTTCAATCTGCCGCACCCGCTCACGGGAAATACCAAAGCGATCGGCAATGGTCTGCAGGGTCAGGGGCTCGTCTGTGAGCAAACGCTCTTCGAGGATCACCTTTTCCTTGTCATTCAGCTTCACTTTCAGAATTGTCAGCAGCTCTGCCAGGCGAGACCTGACCTCTTTTCCAGCCACCACATCCTCGATATCCGGTCCATTACTGGGCAGAAAGCTCTTCTGCTCATCCTCTGAATCACTGCGCACCGGACTCTCCAGTGAGACGTCCCAGCTATCCATGCGCTGGCTCATCTCAATGACTTCACTCTCCTTGACATTGAGGCGCTCGGCCAGGAGCTTGGTTTCTGGCTGGAATCCTTGCGACTCGAGCAGTTTTTTTTCCTTGTTGAGACTGAAAAACAGTTTGCGCTGGGCCTGAGTGGTCCCGATCTTGACCAGGCGCCAGTTATCCATGATAAATTTGAGGATATAGGCCCTGATCCAGTACGCGGCATAATACGAAAACTTGACCCCACGATAGGGATCAAATTTCTTGGTCGCCTGGACCAGCCCGACGTTGCCCTCCTGGATCAGGTCCATGAAGTTCTGCATCCAGTATTTCTGGAAGTCCATGGCCACCTTGACCACCAGACGCAGATTGGAAGAAACCAGCCGGTAACCGGCCTCCTGGTCGCCATACTCCCGGAATTGGATCGCCAGTTCATCGGCCTCTTCACGACTCAGAAGCTCATACTGACTGATCTCCTGAAGATAACGATGGAGGGCCGGATTACTGAGAACCGGCAGATTAGGATCATCGGGCAGCGAGACCAGAGGATTATAGGACTGGGCAATATCGTCTGTTGCCTCTTCCTCATCCACCGTGTCAACGACCGCGTCAACGACCGACATTTTTTTCTTGCGTTCAGAAGTCATGGAATACAATTTCAGGACATACCAGAAAATAGCGCGAACCATTCCAATGGTTGCCACAGGGTTATCAAACTGATAATGAAAAAGATAATATTATTACCCCAGCCCGCCCAAAGTGCAATGATTATATGCGGCCGCCAGAGACGATTTTTTTTCCTTCAATTTTCTTTTGGGTATCCTGGTGTTCAGTCAAGGCTCAGCTGCCGCATATTGCTTGTTGTTTTTTGCGCCTGCTTCGTTGCGGCTTCAGTTACATAGCGCTGCTATGCGCCTGACGCCGCGCCTTGTTGTCCCGCCAAATCCCTTCGTAATCTTGCGACACTTTATGATTTACGAGGTACTAGCACAGACAGTTCATTGAGGAAAATTCTATTTTCTTCTCCCCAAAAATATGCTAATAAACTTTGCTTTACTCCAAACTTCTCTGGAATCCAGTAACAGTTCAATCAGGATCTGGTCGCTCACCTTTGGCTGACCTCTTCTTACCTGAGTATCATTCAACCACCAACAACCCGCCCAAGGCCAGAGATCGGACCGACAACTGGCCCGCCAAGGCAACCCATGAAAGAAATACGAAATTTCAGCATCATCGCCCATATTGATCACGGCAAGTCAACTCTGGCCGATCGCATGATCCAGCTGTGTGGACAGATCTCCGACCGTGAGTTCAAGGATCAGCTCCTGGACAGCATGGACATTGAGCGTGAACGCGGCATCACCATCAAAAGCCAGACCATCTGCCTGCCTTACCAGGCCCAGGATGGAAAATTGTACTCATTGAATCTGGTCGACACCCCCGGGCATGTCGATTTCAGCTACGAGGTCTCCCGGGCCCTCAGTTCCTGCGAAGGGGCCCTGCTGCTGATCGATGCCGCTCAGGGCATCGAGGCCCAGACCCTGGCCAACCTCTATCTGGCCATGGAAAACGACCTGGAGATCATTCCGGTGATCAACAAGATCGATCTCCCCTCGGCCGAACCCGAACGGGTGGCCCTGCAGATTGAAGAGGATCTGGGAATGGACCCTGCAACGATCCAGCTCTGCTCGGCCAAGACCGGTAAGGGCGTCGGTGATATCCTCGAGGCGATTGTCAAGTTTCTCCCTCCACCTGAGGGCAATCCGGACAGTGAATTACAGGCCCTGATCTTTGATGCCAACTACGACTCCTTCCGCGGCACCATCATCTCCTGCCGGATCATCAATGGACGAGTCCGCGCCGGAGACACCATTGTCTTCATGTCCAATCAGGCCGAATACCGGGTGGAAGAAGTTGGTCTGTTCAAATTTCGCCGCGAGGCCCAAAAGGAACTGTCCGCCGGCCAGGTCGGTTATATCCTGGCCGGTGTCAAAAAGGTCAGCGACACTCGACCAGGAGACACCATCACCCGCAGAGACCGCCCCTGCGCCAAAGCCCTGCCCGGTTTCAAGGAAATCCAGCAGGTGGTATTTTCGTCAGTCTATCCCATTTCCACCGATGATTACGAGGGTCTGGCCACCGCTCTGGAAAAACTGCAACTCAACGATGCCGCCCTCACCTTTCAAAAAGATGCATCAGCGGCCCTCGGTTTTGGTTTTCGCTGCGGTTTCCTGGGTCTTCTGCACCTGGAGGTCATCCAGGAGCGGCTCGAACGGGAATTTGACATCCCCCTGATCCTGACCGTTCCTTCGGTCAAATATATGTTTTATCTCAACGACGGCACTGAACTTGAGGTGGACAATCCGGCCTATTTCCCCGACCCGGTCAAGATCCAACGGGTCGAAGAACCGTATATCAAGGCGACCATCCTTATCCCGGAACGCTATATGGGCTCTCTCATGACCCTGTGCATGGAACGGCGGGGCGAGAACACCAAGTATCATTACCCCATGCCCGGCCGGATTGAGTTCAACTGCGAACTCCCCTTAGCCGAAGTCATCTATGACTTTTATGACAAACTCAAATCCATCACTCAAGGATATGGGTCCTTTGATTACGCGCTCTACAACTACCGCAAGAGTGACCTGGTCAAGCTCGACATCCTGGTCAACGGTGAAATGGTGGACGCCCTCTCGCAACTTGTACACCGGAAAAACGCCCGGGCCAGAGGCTTGCACGCCTGCGAATGTCTCAAGCTGGAAATTCCACGCCAGATGTTCAAGATTGCCATCCAGGCGGCCATCGGCGGGACCATTGTCGGACGCACGACCATATCGGCCCTGCGCAAGGATGTGACGGCCAAGTGTTACGGAGGAGATATCAGCCGGAAACGCAAGCTGCTGGAAAAACAAAAGGCGGGCAAAAAACGGATGAAGACCGTGGGCAATGTTGAAATCCCCCAGAAAGCCTTTCTCTCGGTCCTAAAATCCGAGCAATAAGGTAACTATTCAGTAGCACCCCATCTGCTTCGTCATCGGTCTGCTCATGTACTGATCAGTACACTTTGCAGAACTCTTTCTCGCAGCTGGAGTACTACTGAATAGTTACGGTACATGGTTTTATGTTCGTTTCCAGCTTCAAGCTGGATAATTACGCAATAAGCAGACAAATCACCAGAAACAGGCCGTCCTGGCAGTTGACCCGTGGACACAAGACAAAGGGGCGCAGGATATTCATCCTGCGCCCCTCTTTTTTTCATTCTGTACTACAAAGACTTACTCGTCGCCAGACTCCTGCCGATGCGGGCAGCCCTGGCGACATACAACCTCGACCCCTTTCTGGGCCATGATGCTCAAGAGTTCTTCGTCGGTGAACTTGCAATCCTTCTGCTTGCTGATATAGACCAGACAATCCTTACAGATATTGAAGGAATAACTGTCGACCTCCTGAATAATCTCCCAGCAGAGTTTGTGCTGATTTTCCTTAGCGGCACAGGTCTTATCCTGACCACATTTCATAATCTCCCAACACGGCCACTCAGTACGTAGCGACATGAGCTCTCCCTTTGCAACTTCCCGATAATAAACCATCCGGCATCGACCTGGATGAAGCTTGAAGCGTATCCATTAAAATCTATTTTGGAATTTAACCAATATCTTTAAAAGATGCAAGTGCCTCCTCTAATTCATCTCGTCCCTGACCTGTTTTCGCCGAGAAAAGCAGGCGTTGAGCCGGCAGCAGGCCCAGGCCGGCGTCAAGGGTTCGGGCATTGGACTGGCGCTGATTTCCGGAAAGCTTGTCGGCCTTGGTGTAGACAACCAGGAAGGGGGTCTCTTTCTGGCGCAGCCAGGTCAGAAGCTGACTGTCTCCATCCTTGGCCTCATGACGCAGGTCAACGATCACCACCACACAACAAAGGGTTTTACGGCTTTCAAGATAAGCGGTAATCAACTCCTGCCAGTTATCCTGCATGGACTTGGCCACCCTGGCAAAGCCATAGCCCGGCAGATCGACAAGATTACACTGCTCGGGGACCACGAAATAATTAAGACCCTGAGTCTTACCAGGCCTGCCGCTGACCTTGACCATCCCCTTGCGATTGATCAGACAATTAATCAGACTGGACTTGCCAACGTTGGAACGGCCGGCAAAGGCAATTTCAGGCAATCCAGGGGGGGGGAGCTGGGCCAGCTTATGGACACTCAAGAGAAAGTGAATTTGCGAGAAATCCATAATAGCTCAGATCACCTTACTCAGCTGATACTCAATAATCCCTTCCGCGCCATTCCTTCTCAATTGAGGAATCAGATCCCTGACAATGTCTTCAGAGACCACGGTCTCTACCGAAAACCAGTCCTGCTGATACAGGTTGGCAACAGTGGGGGCATTGAGACTGGGCAGGAGGTCGATCACCTGGTCAAGAAAGGCATGTGGGACATTCATCTTCAAACCGACAATCCGCTCAGCATTCAGGGCACCCTGAAGCAGAAGGGCTATGTTCTCGATCTTTTCACGCTTCCAGGGATCTTTCCAGGCCTCTTTGTTGACAATGAACTGGCTGTTGGACTCCATTAATTCGTGAATAATCCGCAAACCATGAGCGCGTATGGTACTCTCGGTCTCAGTCACCTCAACAATGGCATCGGCCAGACCTGAAACGACCTTGGCCTCGGTGGCCCCCCAGGAAAACTCGATCTCGACGTTAATGCCCTGCTCCTCAAAAAAACGGCGCGTCACATTCACAAGTTCCGTTGAAATCTTCTTCCCTTCCAAATCCTGAATAGTCCGAATCTCAGAATTCCCGGCCACCGCAATGACCCAGCGGGTCGGCTTCCGGCTGACCTTGGAATAGACCAGATCACTGATCACCACCGCCTCAGACTGGTTTTCCATGGTCCAGTCCTTGCCGGTGATCCCCGCATCAAGCATGCCGCTCTCCACATAGCGAGACATCTCCTGGGGACGACAGATGGAACAGGCCAGTTCCGGATCATCAATCTCAGGAAAATAGTTACGCGAGGTGGGCTTAATCAGCCAGCCGGCCTTTTCGAAAAGATCAATGGTTGCCTTTTCCAGACTGCCTTTGGGCAGGCCTAATTTTAATTTCTGCATAATATTTATCAACTCAACGTGTGACGACAATCGCCTCATCTTCGCGGCAGGCTGCCGAAAAAACTATTTTTTACCATAGACCTGGGCAGGATCAAAAACCAGTTCACCGACCACCTGGGCACTCTCCATACTGACCCGGCGAAAAAAACAGGATCTGTAGCCCTTATGACAGGCCGCACCACCCAACTGTTCAACCTTCAAGACAACGGTGTCCTCGTCGCAGTCGACCAGGATCTCGCGGATCATCTGGACATGGCCAGAGGTCTCGCCCTTGAGCCACAACTGCTGACGCGACCGGCTCCAGAAATGGGCCTTGCCGCTCTCAAGGGTCTTGCCCCAGGCCTCTTCATTCATATAGGCCAGCATCAGCACCTCACCTGAGGCGTGATCCTGGACAATCGCGGGCAAAAGGCCATCAGCGGATTTATCAAAACGCAGCGCAAACATCACGTCCCCTGTTCCTTCCTGTTCTCTTCCTGGCGCCTGAGCTCAGCAGCAGGTGATTCAAGCGCCTGCTCCCGGCCGATAAAATAAATCAGACACGAGGTCCTGAACTTACAATAATCCTTTGGGTGACGGCAAGCAGCCTCATCATAGCCCATGGTTTCATTATATTTTTCACAAATCAGCTGCAACAAAACTCCTTACCGGTCATGGGTCATGCCCGTGCAGATTTTCCTCTGCACACAGACCAGACTTTGGCTCCAGCCAGACTGATTCTGGCTTCATCAACCGCCCCCACCTTCCAAGACCTGTGATCATTCCAGAACCCCGGATTCAGACAGGTACTATCACGGTGCAGATAAACAAGCAATCAGTAGCTATTTGAAATTTTTCAGTGTATGCCGATGAAGCACCTTTGTCAAGAATCTGACGTCCAGCCAGTCAAAAAGATCTGTTTATCCCTGCCATCTGCAAGAGTGGAGGCACGGGGTCTTTCTTGGCATATCTGTTGGCATATCTTGCCAAACCAACTGCAATCGGCTACCATATCAGGCTATTCAACAATATTCGTAACTGTTCAGCACCACCCCATCTTCGCCCATTCTGGCCTTCCCACATACACAATATTCAACAATCTTCTTATTCTGCCAATAGGAGCACAAGCAATTCATGAGCACAGTCCAGGAAAACGACACAGTAGCCATCAGTTACACAGGAAAACTTGCAAACGGACAGATCTTTGCCTCTGCCACAGACGCCGAACCGATGATCGTGACCATCGGCAACAATGAACTCCCGCCAAGTCTGGAGAGTGCGCTGGTCGGCATGGAGGTCGGGGGAGAAAAAAAGGTAGTCCTTGAGCCGGACGAGGGATATGGACCACGAATGAAAGATCTGACCCAGACCATCGATGCCAGCGTGTTCAATGAAAGAATCAAACCCCATGTGGGCCTGATTCTTTCACTCAAAGCTGAGCACGAAGGGGTAGAAACCATGATTCCGGCCACCATTGTCCAGATTGACGGAAGCGAAATCACTGTTGACTACAACCACCCGCTGGCCGGTCATAATCTCACCTATACCGTCAGAATCGTGCGAATCGAAGAAAAGAACTGACCAGCATGGCTGGGCCTGAATGGCCAGCCACTCCCAACCATGAACGTTCGTTTCTTCAACACGGCCAGGGATGTAATGTCCCTGGCCGTGCCCGGATCAGGCCGCCTCATCCCGAGGGGCGCAGCCTTTTTTTACTCCACCGGTGAACCGATAATCCTGGTCAGATCGTCACGACCAATCGTCTCCTTTTCATGCAGGGCCTGGGTAATGTCTCGCAGAACCTGCTCTTTTTCCTTGAGCATCACCCGCACCTGACCATAGGCCTCACCCACGATCTTATGCACCGCCTGATCAATCTTGAGTGCTGTTTCCTCGCTGACCGGATAACGCATGCCTGTATTTTGATCTGTTGCAAATGACAGTGGCCCGATCTCAGAGTCCATTCCCCATTCACACACCATCTTCCGCGCCATGCCCGTGGCCCGTTCTATATCATTCCCGGCCCCGGTCGTAATATCATCAAAAATAATTTCTTCGGCCACCCGCCCACCCAAGAGGACACAGATTGTATTGTAGAGATAACTCTTGGAATGGCTGTATTTCTCGTTCTCAGGCATCTGCATGGTGATCCCCAGGGCCTGGCCCCGAGGGATGATTGAGACCTTATGGACCGGATCGGCCCCTGGAAGCAGCCAGGCTACCAGGGCATGACCAGCCTCATGATAGGCCGTAATATTCTTTTCAGCCGGGGTAATGATCAAGGAGCGCCGCTCAGCGCCCATCATGACCTTATCCTTTGCCATATCCAGATGCGTATTGGTGACAATTCCATCACCATTGCCGCGCACAGACAACAGGGCCGCTTCGTTGACCATGTTGGCAAGCTCTGCACCACTGAATCCAGGCGTGCCCTTGGCGATCAATTTCCAGTCCACGTTGGGACCCACATGAATCTTGCTTCCGTGAACCTTGAGGATATGCTCACGACCACGAACATCAGGGACCGGAACAATAATCTGCCGATCAAAACGACCCGGTCGCTTCAGGGCTGGATCAAGGATATCCGGGCGATTGGTGGCGGCAATCACGACCACTGTATCGTTGGCCTCAAACCCATCCATCTCCACCAGCAATTGGTTCAGTGTCTGTTCCCGCTCATCATTTCCCGAGGCAGCCCCGGCACTGCGATGACGCCCTACGGCATCAATCTCATCAATAAAAATAATACAGGGGGCCTTCTTCTTGGCCTCGGCAAAGAGATCACGAACGCGGGAGGCCCCGACCCCCACATACATCTCGACAAAATCAGAACCACTGATCGAATAAAAAGGCACTGCCGCCTCACCGGCAATGGCCTTGGCCAGCAAGGTCTTGCCTGTTCCGGGATCACCCGACAGCAGGACTCCCGTTGGAATGCGTGCACCGGTGGCGGTGAATTTCTCCGGGGTGCGCAAAAACTCGACAATCTCTACCAGTTCATCCTTGGCCTCTTCAATGCCGGCCACATCCTTGAATTTAATAGAGGATTTCTCGCCATCGATCAAGCGGGCACGGCTCTTGCCAAGGGACATGAGGCGCCCTCCTCCCTTGCCATCAGAATTCTTGCGCATGAAAAAATACCAAACCCCCAAAAGCAACACCAGGGGAAGCCAGGTAAAAAGACTCCTGGCCATCCAACTCGGCTCATTGGAGGTGTGTGCCTCGACAGTCACACCCTTATTCAGAAAGGGGCCGACTTCGATACTGGTCGGCGGAACCACCGTGCGAAGGGTCTGACCATCGCTGTCCTGCCAGCTGACCTGGTCGCCCTCAATATCAATATGGGTAATCGTACCGTTTTCAATTTTTTTCAGAAACTCTGAATAATGCACCGCTGTTTCATTGGCCCCGGGTCGCTGGATCATATTTATTCCCAGGACAATCACCAACCCAACCACCAGCCAGATGGCCAGATTCTTATAAAAATATTTCAATTTCACCTCCATAAACCCTCAAGGACTTATTTCAAGCCCAATTCAATTGTCCAGATCAGCCGACATCAGCCCGGTACAGACAGGAGAAATCAGCCAACAAATCAACACGTGCATACAACCACAGCCATCTCAAAAGGTAAAGAAAGGTCATATTAATAAGGAAGAAAAAGAACAGATGCAATGAAAAAATCACCTAAGGCCCAAACAAGAAAAGCGAATTTAGGGCCGCCACCCGAAATTCGCTTCGCTTCTCGTCACCTGG
>CALENA010000043.1 GCA_937910875.1 uncultured Desulfobulbaceae bacterium
CCATTTTTGCGGGAGATGCTTATCTCATTCGGTGCGAGCGGCTATGTCGTTTTATTTGAGATTGAAGACAAAAAGACAGTTACCATCCTGGCTATTCGACATCAACTCGAGGAAGATTATCATTAGGACGCTGAATGGGCTGAACGGGCTGAACGTTGTTGCGTCAGTGCGCTACCAAAATATATCAAAACCACCAACAATAGTCATCCCTTTGTTGACTCAAAAATAACGGGCCGGGATCTGAATGATCTTGTCTGCCAGGAATTCTATCTTATTAGTCTTGTGAACGTTCTTGACTTAGTGACTTAACAGGGGTTGGCGGCCATACTGAAAAGCCTGTTAAGTCACTGATAAGAACGTCCCCTGTTTCATACTAAGTCAAGAACGTTTCATACTAAGTCAAGAACGTTGAATTTCCAACAACGTTGAATTTCAACAACGTTCCCGAGTGATGCTTTTTAGCGAGGTGACGATCGGGGCGGTTAATGGTATGATGGGCTGGGATTATTAACCCGGGTTCTCCGGCTGGCGCCCTTTATTCTTTAGCAGACAGGCATCAATGAGTAACAAGCACCTTTTGCAGCAGATTTATTCCCTGATCCGGCCGTACCGGCCCAAGCTGGTGATCTCCGTGCTGGCGGGGCTTACGGTGGCGGGTTTGAGCGGGGTGCAGGCTTATATGGTCAAACCGCTGCTGGACAAGATCTTTGTTGAGCAGAACACCTTTTATCTGGCGGTGCTGCCTCCTATTCTGGTCCTCCTTTTTCTGATCAAGGGTTTTTTTTATGGCATTAATCAGTATCTGCTCGAGCAGGTGGGACAGATCATTATCCGCGACCTGCGCGTTCGGCTCTTTGACCACATCCACAAGCAATCGCTGAGTTTTTTTCACAAGACATCGACCGGTGAGATCATCTCACGGATTGTCTCCGACATTCAGTTGATCCAGGGTGCCCTGTCCACGGTGGTAGTTGGGCTGGTTCGGGATTTTTTCCAGGTAGTCTTCCTGCTGGCGGTGATCTTTTTCATGAACTGGAAACTGGCCCTGCTCTCCGTGGTTTTTCTCCCCATGGCTGCGGTGCCGATTGTCAAATTCGGTCGTGCCTTCCGCCGCCTGAGCGCCAAGGGGCAGGAAGAGACGGCCCTGGTCTCGAACATCACTCATGAATCCATCACCGGAGCGGTTGTGGTGAAGGCCTTTGCCATGGAGCAATACGAGGGCCGGCGCTTTGCCGAACAGGTGGAGCGTCTTTTCCAGGTTGTGCTCAAAAATGCCCGCTACCGGGCCATCCAGCACCCGCTCATGGAGATCATCAGCGGAATCGGCATGGCCCTGATCATCTGGTTCGGGGGGCGTGAAGTCATTGCCGGGACGGCCACACCAGGTACCTTTTTCTCATTTCTGACCGCTCTGGTCATGATCTATCAACCGATCAAGACCGTGAGCCGGATCAACTCTTCCGTTCAGCAGGGTCTGGCAGCGGCCGAACGGGTCTTCAACCTGCTGGCCGTGGAACCTGAAATTGGCGATGCGCCGGACTGCAGCGAGCTGGCGCCCTTCCGGGGCCGGATCGAGCTGCAGAACATCGATTTTGGCTATGATCCGAATCAGCTGGTGCTCCGCCACATGGATCTCACTGTTCAGGCCGGGGAGATCCTGGCCATAGTCGGTCCCAGTGGCTCGGGCAAATCGACCCTGGCCAATCTGATCCCCAGATTCTTTGACATCAATGGTGGTCGGATACTCATCGATGGCCATGATATCCGCGAGGTCAGCCTGGCCTCCTTGCGCCGCCAGATCGCCGTGGTCACCCAGCAGACCATCCTCTTCAACGACACGATCCGCAACAATATCAGTTATGGCGACCCGGATCGAACCGAGGATGAGGTGCGGGAGGCGGCACGCGCTGCCCATGCCCTGGACTTTATCGAGGCCCTGCCCCAGGGTTTTGAGACCCAGATCGGCGAATCCGGAGTACGCCTCTCCGGTGGTGAGAGGCAACGGCTGTCCATTGCCCGGGCCCTACTCAAGAACGCACCGATCCTGGTCCTGGACGAGGCGACCTCGGCTCTCGATACCGAATCCGAGCGCGAGGTTCAGAAGGCCCTCGACAACCTGATGAAAGACCGGACCACCTTTGTCATCGCCCATCGCCTCTCAACCATCAAGAACGCCGACCGCATCATCGTCATCAAAGACGGTCAGATCGTCGAGGAGGGCAACCACCCGACCCTGCTGGCCCAACAAGGTCTTTATCATCATCTCTACACCATGCAGCATTGATGATGGCTTCGCAAGAATTCCGACCGACTTCGTCGTGGGGTATTTTTTCTCGTTTGGCATACCGCATGTATTGCCTTGCTCAAAAAAATACCCCACTCCTCGTCGATCAAAATTCTTACTTTGCCATCTTGGCTCTTGTTATGAGTTCATCAACAACAGACAGCACATATACCCTGGTGCGGAATTACACACCACACCCCGGAAATCAAAACTGCTGCTTAACAGGTATCCTGCCCCCTTCTTCTTAATCAGGCACTGTCATTGCGCTATTTATTTTTTATTCAGCAACTGTATGCATATTCGATTTTACGACCGTTGCAGGAGGTGATCCGGGCACGGGGGGATGAGGTCGCCTGGTTTGTGCAGGGAATGGACACGCACCAATTGCGAGCAGATGAACTCCATTTGCAGACGTTGCCTGACGTTCTGAAATATCAACCAGCGGCGGTATTTGCCCCTGGCAACTGGGTTCCAGATTTTTTCCCGGGAATCAAGGTCGAGGTCTTTCACGGTCTGGCCAATGATCAGACCGGCAAAAGAGGGCATTTCAGAATTAGGGGGTTATTTGACCTTTACTGCACCCATGCCCCGGAAGTCACCCGGCAGTTCCAGAGACTGGCCAGCCAATATCGGACTTTTGCTGTAACTGAGACAGGCTGGCCCAAACTGGATCCCCTGTTTGACCAGCAAAAATGTCTGATTGATCAACACCCGGATTTTCGCGCCTCTCTGGGTTCCAACCGACCCGTGGTCTTGTACTCCTCCACCTTCAGTCCTTCACTGACCTCAGCCCCGGCGCTGTTCAACACCATTCGCGCCCTGACTCGCAACGGTCATTACCACTGGCTCATTACCCTGCACCCCAAGACACCAACCAATCTGGTCGAACAATACCAGGGACTGGCCGGACAGAACTGCACCTTTATCGACTCGAGTTTCACGGTCTTACCGCTGCTCAAAAGCGCCGATGCCATGCTCTGCGACACATCATCCATTGCCCTGGAATACATGCTCCTGGACAAGCCACTTGTCACCTTCAGGACCAAAGCTCCAGGGCCGCATCTCATCAATATTACCCGACCAGAAGAGATTACACCGGCCCTCGACCGGGCACTGACACGACCAAGCGATCTCCAGAAGGCGGCCAGACATTACATCGACGGCCTTCATCCTTACCGGGACGGACAATCCAGCGTCCGGGTCCTGAAGGCAGTCGACGACTTTATCCAACTGAACACCCAGGCCACCCTGAAACGCAAGCCACTCAATCTCTGGCGTAAAATCAAGATGCGCCGGGCAATGAACTCCTTTCGATGGTAACTCAACCCTTGCCCCACACCATACAAAAAACAGTGCCGCCCCAGATCTCAGTGATCATCATCTGCAAGAACGAGGGGAAACGGATCAGAAGGTGTCTGGAATCAATCAGATGGGCCGACGAAATCGTGATCATGGATTCCGGCAGCAGCGACAATACCCTTGAAATATGCCGTGAATTCACCGACCGCATCTTCATCAATCGTGACTGGCCCGGTTTTGGTCCGCAACGACGAATGGCCGAGGAACACGCGAGCTACGACTGGCTCCTGGCCATAGATGCGGACGAGATCATGAGTCCTGGCCTCCAAGATGAGATCATTGCCCTGAGGAAAAGGTTGATCAACCCGGACACGGTCTATCGACTCAGTCGACTGACCTTTTTCTGCGGCCGCTTCATCAGACACAGCGGCTGGCATCCAGATCGAATCGTCCGCCTGTACAACAGACAGAGTTACCGCTACAACAAGGCCCATGTCCATGAAGCAGTGCTCTGCAAAGGCGCCAGGGTTCGGGATCTCCAATCACTGCTTCTGCATTTCACTTCGGAATCACTTGCAGATTACATTGACAAGCGCAACGGTTATGCCCGTGCCTGGGCCAAGGCCAAACACGCAGAGGGAAAACGGTCGACCATCACCCAAGCCACCAGCCGTGCAGCCTTCGCTTTCATCCGCCATTACATTCTGCGTCTCGGCATCCTGGACGGTTACCAGGGTTTTCTGATCGCCGCCATCCAGATGCAGTACACCTTCAACAAATACAACTTTCTTCTGGCCAAAAATTTTGAAAAAGAGTCCAGCAATACCCATGAAGGCTAAGGCCCCTTGATCTTCCACAAAGATCCTGATTTTTCAAAGCACCTTTACATTCTCAGCCCATTGCGTTTCGGCCGCAGGTTGCACAACACCGTCAAGACACTGTTATCCTCAACAGACACCACTCCCTCTATTGCTCCAGAATGGCCGAAAAATAACTCTCGTAATGACTCGCTGTCTGCTGAAGCGAAAATCTGGTGGCCAGGGTCTCCCGGCAGCAAGTGGCCATCGTATCCAGAAGGAGTGGCTGGTCATACAACTGGCGAATTCGCTCGGCAATCCACTGCGGATCATTCGCTGCAACGACAAAGCCATTAACGCCATCAGTGATCACCTCCTGGCCACCACCTGTGGTCGTAATAATCGATGGCGTACCATTCCCCAAGGCCTCCATCATAGCCCGAGGCAAACCTTCGCCACTGATGGAAGGCTGGACCAGAACTGAGCTTGCCCCAATCAGTTCCGGGGCATCATGGCGATAACCGGTTACATGGATGCGCTCGCACATGCCACTGGCTTTTATCAGGGAAGTATAGGGCTCACGGTCCATGTTCCGGCCGACCAGCAACAGATGAAACCGGTCAAGATCCGCCAATAGCTTTGCCGCTCTGAGCATGACCTCGATCCCCTTACTGGGACGGGCATTGACCGCACAGATGGCAACGAATGCCTCTTGACCGATGCCAAACTCACCCAAGTCGGCAGATTGCTGGTCATACCAGGCCAGGTCATGCCCTTTGTGAATCGCCACCACCCATTTGCGGTTCTTCCACACTCTGGATTGCACATCATCACGCACTGTCCGTGAGACACAAACAATTCCGTCGACCCGAGGATGCAGGTGGGTCAGGTAGGCACTGGGATCACGCCGATAAAGGCCGCCAGTAGTCCCGCGGTAGGTAACAAACTTGACCTGTTGTCCGATACAGGCAAAGGCGGCATTGGGGATAGACTTGGAGTTTGTAGCGTAGACAATGTTGTAGGGTTCGGCCTGGATTTCCCGGCGAATTATACGGATAGATTCAAAGCTGATCTTGTTTCGGGGATGATGATCAATCACCTTGATCCCGTTTGCCGCATACCGTCGGCCATATTCGCTCCCAGCCTGAGTCATGACAGTCAGCTGATGTCCCCGCCGCGCCAGTTCGATAAACAGTTCAGCCTCAGGCCGTATACTATTCCACGAGCTGTCAGAAGAGGTGACAATCAGGATCTTCATAATATGAAGGTAGTTATTCCCATCAGTTACTTACCAAACAGCTTAACAATTTTTTCTCGATCACTCGCATGTGCCAGCAGATAATCACTGCGCTGATCGTTTGCAAAATCACTGACGGTCTTAATCGCAATTAACGTCTGCTGGTCACCAGTAAATCCGAACATATCGTAATCGATTGTCGCAAGCAATTTACATATGGAATCACGTCTTCTATATTTTTCTTCATACATGGGATTGGTTTTTTCGGGCATTTCCCAGATTTCACAGTACACAAACGGCCTGTATGTTGCCAGGGTCTTCTTAATGCCTTCCAACACCTCCAACTCAAAACCCTCAACATCAATTTTTATACTGCAAATATCTTCCAGCCGCAAGAGTTCGAAAAAATCATCGCCCGGAAAGGTTAACAAATCAAAGGAATTGCCTTTGACCTCACCAGGCCTTGCATAATCATGCAAGGATCCCATTTTATCCGCTTTTCGCTTAGCATAAAAGGTTCGCATCTCTTTCTTATTGGAAAGAGCAAAGGGGAACATGCGTACATTTTTGAACTTGTTGGCCGTGATCAATTCATGCGTGTAATAATTACACATAGGATTCGGCTCAAACCCATAGTACTCCCTTTCAGGCTCAAGCGATTTAAGCTTAACCAGGTAAACGCCAATATTCGCGCCAATGTCGACAATCGCCCCTTTTTTGTTCTTTAAAAAAACAGATAGACAGTTGCGCATCCAGCCATCACCAGGCGAAAGATAACCAGCACCGATGCCATAGATAAGCGGCACCCTCAAATCAAAGCCAAAATATTTTACTCTGGCCGACCTAAGACACAACTTGGACAATGGCTTGACGAGTTCACGACGAATTTTCTGAATGACACCCACTCAACTTCCTCCATTCAAGGGCAACAACAATCAATACCAGCTACTGCCCGGGTGAAAAACCTATGCAGCGCATTTTTCTGCACTGATGGAAAACAACCAGATGGGCTCTGTCGTTATCTTTTCTACTTCCTCTTTACTGTAGCTGCTGATTTCTTCACGCCATTCGACAAAATGACTGGCGCACGGCACAAATCGCTCTAACGGATGATAATGATAACGCCATCGTTCCTGTTTGAGGTTACACCATGATTGTACAGGAAAGTAACTGAGTATCCTGGGGATATCACCCATAATAAACATTTCGTGACCATGCAGATGAATCGGCGCATCAAAATATATTGAGCCTCCGGGTTTCAACACACGCAATACTTCGTCCAGACATTTTTTATAACTGGAGGCCTCTCGTGCTGCACCAGCACATTTCTGCCCCCAATGTTCAAACGTCTGAATACCAAACACCAGATCAAACGTTTGGTCAGCAAAAGGAATACTGGCAGTGTGGCCATAACATCCCTGTCCAATTTGCGGACGTTTCTCCTTGGGCTGATGAGGCTCCACACCCGTCCAAATACCACCACTGCGCTCTATCAGCTTTTTCCCAAGTGAAAACCGGCCAAACCCTAACTCAAGCGCACTGATCCCCTTGGCATCATGCAGGTGTGCTTCAATAGAGGCAACTACACATTTCCGTATAGGCGTCCCAAACGGAACAGAACATTCCTCTCGCCTCTCATCAAATTTCGGGCAGCTCAGACAAGAAATATCTCGGAACCCCGCGCATTCCTGCCAATACGGCCTTCCCCATTGTTTTTGGGCCTTGCAAGGGCTCGCCAGAACACTATATAAACGCTTACGTAACGAATTAGCCAGACTGTGCATGGTCAACAAAACCTAATGGACAACCGCGCCGCAAGTA
This sequence comes from uncultured Desulfobulbaceae bacterium, assembly GCA_937910875.1. Taxonomy (GTDB): domain Bacteria; phylum Desulfobacterota; class Desulfobulbia; order Desulfobulbales; family Desulfocapsaceae; genus Desulfatifera. The sequence continues at coordinate 7,439 of CALENA010000043.1, forward strand.
GCGGGGTATTTTAAAAAGCAGGGACGGGGACGAGCAACAACGTCCCCAGCTAGCCATTCTACTTCCTGATGCCGGAGGCGAGTTTAAGAAGGATCTGGTTGGTGCGCTGAAGGCGGGTGGCCATGGTCTTGAAGAGGTGGCCGGAGACTTCGGGGTATTTTTCGATGATCTCATCCATCTTGTTCCCAGGAAAGCGCTTGATCGTGGCCCGACCGCGGGCGATGACTGAGGCGGTCCGCTTTTCGTGAGTGATGGCGGCCATCTCACCGAAATAGTCACCGGGATCACTCAGTTCGGCGATTTTCTTGCCACCCTTGACAATGGTCACAACGCCGCGCAGGAGTTTGAAGAAATCAATATCCGAGTTACTCTCACGGATAATCAC
>CALENA010000044.1 GCA_937910875.1 uncultured Desulfobulbaceae bacterium
CACTTTCCTTCAGAACGGCGAGTTTCATGGTTGGGGTTCTCTCTTTTCTTGGAATGGACTGATGGCTATCGTAAGATTTATTGCATAGCCTGGGTTTAATACCCTGCCCCTTGGGGCGTTCCGTGCTTTTAAAGATATCCCGCTGCTTGCTGCGGGATTGTTTATTGCTGAGTGATGATGGTGCGGATCATATCAAAGAAAAAATATTTGCCGATCAAAAACAGGATCATGGACATCAGGGCTGCGGCCGGGACAGTAATGACCCAGGAGCCGAAAATCGAGGTCACCACCTTGCGATTCACGCCGCCGAGTCCTCGGGCCAGACCAATTCCCAAAATGGCCCCCACCAGGGTGTGGGTGGTGGAGACCGGCAAAGAAAGGCGGGTGCAGATCAGGACTGTGGTTGTGGCCGCAAGATCGGCTGCAACCCCGCGGGACGGGGTAATCTCGGTGATCTTGGTGCCCACGGTTTCCATGACGCGGTAGCCATAGGTAGCCAGTCCGATGACAATGCCGGCCCCACCCATACAGAGAATCCAGAAGGGGACGGCCACTTTCATCTCGATGGTGCCGGATTGAAGGATCTGGGCAATGGCGGCAAAGGGGCCAATGGCATTGGCCACATCATTGGCACCATGGGCAAAGGCCACGGCACAGGAACTGATGATGACCAGGGGAACGTAAATCTCTTCCACCAGTTCCAGCTGATTGGAGATGGGGAGGTCCGATTTGTCTTTGAGTTTCATCTGCACCCAGAACCGGGAGAGGATGGCCATGATAAGGGCCAGGCCCAGAGCCAGGTAAAGGGTGTTGTTGTCCGTCAGCCAGGGGATGTCACCAATCACATGTTTGAGGCCTTTGTAGATCGTGGCCATGGTGACCACTGCAGTCAGGGCAAAGACAATCAGCGGTGTGTAACGGATGGCAGATTGAGTCGGCTTTTCCTGGCCAAGGATATATTTCGAAATAAAGTTGAAGATAACAAAGGCCAGTAATCCTCCGGCCACAGGTGAAATGAACCAGGAGGCCACGATCTGGCCCATTTTTCCCCAGTTGACCGCGCTCCAGCCGGCAGCGACAATACCAAACCCGGCAATTGCACCGACGATGGAGTGAGTGGTTGAGACCGGCAGACCCCATATGGAGGAAAAGTTAAGGAAGAGGGCTGCAGAGAGCAGGGCCGCGGTCATACCAATGACCATAATTGTGGCGGCCGCAGAGGCGTCGATGCCAGGCAAGGTGGCCAGAAGTGATGGGTCGACGATCCCTTTGCGAACTGTGTTGGTCACGCTGCTGCCAACCAGGACAGCACCGGCAAATTCACAGATCCCTGCCAGAATAACCGCCTGTTTGACCGAGACAGAACCTGAGCCCACGGCATCGGCCATGGAGTTGGCCACGTCATTGGCCCCGATGTTCCAGGCCATGTACAGGCCGATGGCGGCGGTGCAGAGGATAATTGTCAGTTCCATTAGCCCTTATCCTTTGGCGATCATGGTGGAGAGATAATCTCCGGCGTTTTCTGCTTCGTTGGCAATGTCGCTCAGTTTGAGAAGGATCTTCTCGTAGAAAATGATATCAAGGGTCTTGATCTGGTCTTCAAGGGCATAAATCTGGCGGCTCAGCTTGCGAGCCATCTTGTCGGCCTTCCACTCTTCCTCGCCCAGTTTTGCCAGGCGATTCAGGACCATCCGTGATTCTGCCCCGCCAAAGGAAACCTCGGCCAGACTCTTGAATTCAACGGCGGCTGTGAGCAGGGTGCCACTGACCTGATAAACCTGGTTGATGAAATCGATAAACGGCTGGTGCAGTGAGGGGTGGAGCGTTGTCTTGCGCAGAGTCAGAATGACCCCGATATCCTCGGCGTGGTCGGCCATTTTCTCCTGGGCATTGAGGAAGGAGTCCAACTCAGAGCGGTCGACCGGGAGAAAGTAGCGTCGGGTCAGGGTATTACACAATTCGTGTCTGATCTGGTCGGCCTCATATTCCAGGCGTGAGACCTTGTTTTGCAGTTCGTGAATTCGTTCGTAATCTTCGGCAATCAAAGCCCGGAGCAGGGGGCGCACCACTTCAAGGCATTCATGGACCTTTTTGGTGTGTTCAACAATGGGGCCAAAAGGAGATTTACCGATCAGATCGCGAATAATGTTCATGAAGTTGTTCCTGTAAAAGGGATACGGGGCGTTCTGTTATGGGTCAGGTGGCTGGTTGTGCCTTTGTCTGTGATGGTTTTGTGTGAAGAACAGTTCAGTGCTGGAGTGAAGACGGCGAATAGGGCAATGCGTGAGCTCATCTGGACAGCCAGAATCCAGAAATCCTTTCTACGGCCCACAGTAAATGTCGGCCGTAGAAAGGGGGCATCACTATCAGAACGTACGCATCATCCAGATACCGCAGGGGCAGGTATCGCTGCAAAATCCGCAGGCGATACATTTTTTGCTGTCGGAGACATATTCGTAACCGCCACCCAGACCGGATTCATAGCCGCTCTGATGGCCGAACTCTAAATCGCGTCGACTGATGGCACCGGTGGGGCAGATGGTCTCACAGAGGTGACAATCACGGCAGGAGGCACAGGAGAGGCAACTCTTGGCCTGGGCCTCATCGGTGTGGATGTCGGCGTGGTCATCTGGCACATAATGAGTGATGGTCAGGGCCTGCTGGGTGATGACCTGCTTGGTGAACGGCTTCCACTCCTGGCCTTTAAATTTGGCAATGATACAGTCAGCAGCCGTCTTGCCGGCGCCCAGGGCATTGGTGGCCAGCCCTGGTTTTTCCACATCACCTACGGCCAGAACCTTGCTGCTGGTGGTCTGATGGGCCTCGTCGGTTTTGATCCAGGCGGCACCTCCCACGGTCAGGGTCTCGACATTATCGGGCAGAAATTTGAGTGCCGGGACATCGCCTATGGAGATGATCACGGTCTGGGCGGGAATCACTTCGCCGGTGTCCATGACTAATCCCTCGGCTGTCACCTCGCGGGTCATGACCGGCCAGCGGAACTGGGCCCCTAAGGTTTCGGCGGCTTCCTTTTCGTTGCCAAAGGCCAGGGGCTTCTGGATATCAACCAGGGTTACTTTGTCAGCACCCAGGCGGTAAGCCTCGCAGGCCACATCGCAGCCCACATTTCCTGCCCCGATGATGACCACCTCTTTGCCGACCTGCCTGGGGTGATCACTCTTGGCGTTCTTGAGAAAATCAAGGGCGGTGGTCACGCGTTCGTGGCCAGGAAAGGGAATCTTGCGCGGCTGATGGGTACCGACAGCCACGATCACGTAATCAAATTCCTCTTCAAGTTCCTTGAATTTGGCCTGATTCATGTCAACACCCAGGTTAACATGAATGTTCTGGGTATTGAGAAAACGGGTAATCTCTTGATCCCAGATAGCCTGAGACAGCCGTTCCCAGGGAATGACCTGAGCCAGCTTGCCGCCAATCTGCTGATCCTTCTCAAAGATATGGGCCTCGACGCCGGCATGGGCCAACTGCCAGGCCGCGTTCATACCGGCCGGTCCACCGCCGATGATGGCAACTTTTTTACCCATGGGCGGGGCCATGACCGGTGAGGGAACGTGGGCCACAGAGCGGCCCAGGACCTGAACGTCGATGGACTCGTCGACTCCGCCGCGCGAGCAGTTCTGCATACACAGGTTGGGGCAGATAGAACCGCAGACCGAGCCTGGCAGAGGGGTGTAGTTGAGCAGCATCTCATAGGCCTCGTCGATCCGTCCTTCACGGATCAGGCGCAGTCGGTCGACAGTGGGGATATGGACCGGGCAATAATAGGTGCAGGGAGCAGCAGATTCACGGTTGGCCCAATAGGGCTTGCGACGCCGCAGTTCGCCGCTGGGCACGGCCTCAATCGGGGTTCGATCCAGACCCGGAGAAAGATCACGAAGAGGATCACCACCAAAGGCCTTGTTCCAGTGCTGGTTGCGAAACTGGGCCATGGGCATGGGGCCGGAGAACATCAAGGCCCGTTCCTGGGGCGTGACGGTATCAAGCGTCTGCCATTCATCCCGAACACTTAAAGTCTCAAGCAGTTCAGGGCGGCCGATCTTTGCCAGATATTCCGGCATTCCTTCAGAAAGCCATTGCCACTGATCATCGTTGAGTTTGGCAAGTTTGGCGTTGGTTTTGGAGTAAGAGCCATCAATAGGGCCTCGGAAATAGATGAGGCCGCCAACCATGCCAACGCAGGGACGATATCCGAGGACGTTGTTCGGACTTTTGGGATTGAAGCCGCAGACCACAGCGATTCCGCCACAGTTGAATTCGGCGAAGGAGTCACCGCAGGAGCCCAGCACCCAGAGTTCGGGTTTGTCATATTCCGGGTTCCATTTGGTCATGGTCAGGCCACGGGCGCCAATGGAGCCACCAATGAAGACTTTCCCATTGGCCATGGCATTGCAGACACCGTTGGTGGCATCACCCAGGACGGTGATTTCGGCCCCGATGTTGAGATAGCCGACATCATCGGAGGCTGCGCCGTGGCACGTGATAGTGGTGCCTGGCATACCCATGCAACCCAGGCGCTGTCCGGCTGGACCAACGGTGTCGATGGTCAGGCCATCTTCCCGGAAGAGGCGGATGCCGATATTGTGCTGGCCAAAGGTTTCGAGGTTGATCTGGCTGGAGGCTTGAGCGGCCTCACGAACCAGTTTCTCGAAATCCATGGAATTGATCCGGTGGCCGTTTTCGTCAAGGCCTTTGACAACAGTCGTACTCACTGCACGCTCCTTATATGGTTCGCAAATTCCGGGGGACTCTGTTTCAGGCCTGGGGCCTGGGGCGATCTTCCGGGGATGACTCTTTCATTAACAGACGTATTTGATCTGCAGGCGGTCGGCTACTGCCTTGTCTCCAATTCCCAGGGCGTCAGACATGCCGACGGGAAGGCTTTGGGAGCGGCCCAGAGGAGCCATGATCTTCTTGATTTCGGTATTAATGGACATGAAGACCTCAGATACCCGTTCGGCCACCAGATCAGGATCAAGGCGACGGTAAAGTTTCGGGTTCTGGCTGGTGATTCCTTTGGGGCAGATGCCGACATTACAGACGTTGCAGCGGTTCTTCTCGTTTCCGAGACAGCCGGCTGCGGCCTGCATGATATATTTGCCAATATGGACGCCTGAAGCCCCGAGCATGATCAGGGCCATGCCATTCTGGGCGACATTGCCGTTCTTGCCGATGCCACCGGCAGCAAAGATTGGAATTTCATTCTGCTTGCCCTGGGTCACAAGGTCGAGATAACACTCACGAACACAGGAGGCAATGGGATGTCCGGTGGCGTCCATGGACACGTTATAGGCCGCACCGGTACCGCCGTCAATGCCGTCGATCAGCATGCCACCGGCATATGGATTCCGAACCAAATTGTTGAGTACTGATTTGGCCGAGGTCGAGGCCGAGATCTTGGGATAGATGGGGACCTGGTGGTCAAAGGCTGTGGACAGGGTCTGGATCATCTTCATGACGCTCTCTTCAATGGAGTAGAGTGTCTGATGGACAGGAGGTGAGGGAAGGTCAACACCCTCGGGGACTCCGCGCAGCCTCGCGATCAGCTTGGAGACCTTGTACCACATGAGCAGACCGCCATCACCGGGCTTGGCCCCTTGGCCGTATTTGATCTCGATGGCTGCCGGCATGCATTGCATGTCAGGGATGGCACGGATGATCTCGTCCCAGCCAAAGTAACCAGAGGCGATCTGGAGAATGATGTACTTGAGATAGGGACTCTTCAGGACCCAGGGTGGACAACCGCCCTCGCCGGTGCCCATGACCACAGGGATGCCCAGCACTTCATTGCAGTAGGCCACACCCTGGAGCAGACCCAGCCACATATTGGGCGACAGGGCCCCAAAGGACATGGAGCCGATGACAAAGGGGAAGATTTCACGAGTCGGTGGAATCCAACCCCCCTCCTTCTGGCGTTTGAGAAACTCGGCTGGGTCAAGAATCCGACCCAGAGTGGTGGTGATATTGAATTCATGCCGACCGGCGTCGAGAGCCGGATCGGTGAGCATGGAGATCCGGTCGAACATGATCCTGTCAAGCAGGGTGGGGCCACTGACATTTCGGCGGCCACCACGCTTGTTGGGTTCACCTTTCTGGTTGTTGAAGAACAGGGTGCGGTGTTCATTGGTATTGGGTACCGGCATGATTGCCTCGTTGGGACAAACCATGGCGCACATGGAGCAACCAATACAGGCGTTGGCCATGGTCGTCTTCTGGCGAATGCCGACAAAAGTCCGGTACTCGTTGCCCCGTGATTTTTTGAGGACATCAAGTTTTGGCATCCGCTGCCGTCGGTAAGCCAGATAGATGGCCTCCTTGGGGCAGACGGCTGTGCAGTGGCCGCACAGGGTACACCGGTCTTCGCGATGCTGGACTATCCAGGGAAGATCTGTGTAGCTCAGGCTGCTTGGGGTAACGGAAACGGATCGTGCTGAGACCATATTGTCAGTTCCTTTCTGTCGGGGGGAACGATGATTGTGTGTTCACGCATGGGTTGAAAGTCGAAGGCTGGATTGCGATCCGGGACCATGGCTTCAACTCCGCACATCTCTGAGGCGATGGCCCAGGCGCCGTCGCGACCGCCGATTGTTGCTGGGCGCAGTTTTTTCTGGTCCATGGCCAGTATGCAGGTTTCATCGGGCAAGGTGCCGATGACTGCATTGGGACCATCAATAATCAGTCGACGGCAGGTGTTGCGCAGTCCTTTAAGGAACTCTCCCTGGGGATGAGCGTCGAGTTCTTTGGTGCTGAGCGGGGTGATGATATGTTTGTAGGTCTCGAGTGGGAGACCGAGTTGTCTGACGGTGTAATGGAGGATGTGTGCAAAGACCTCAGAGTCGCTCTGATATCCGGTGTAGCCTGGGAAATGCTTGCCCAGGAGCCAGTCACGGATCGGGACAAAGGCCGTGTTCTCACCATTGGTCATGGTGGCAATTCCCTGGAGAAAGAAGGGGTGGCAGGCGTACAGATTGATGCCGTAGTTGGTGTTTTGTCTTCCCTGGGCCATGCAGACCCGGGCGCGGATGCGATTGTCGTTGAGAGTCAGGGCGTTGCCGATTTCGAGAGGCCAGCCCACCTCTTTGATCATGGCCACATCAGGCCAGAAGGAAAAGGCAGTCAGGTCGCCGCCGTTTTCCTCTCCATTTCGGCGCAAGGCCAGTCGGGTGAGCATTAACTCTTCATCGATTTCGGTCTGACTTTTGGACTCCAGGTCGGCTGACATCTTGTAGGCCCGCAGAAAATAGCGAAAACGATCTTTGGCTTCGATTAAAGAGGGGATGGTCTCGAATTCATGGTCGTATTTGAGTTCAAATCCTCGTTCTTCCATGAAACTGTTGAGTCGTGACCAGGCCTGCTCGGTGTGGGCGATGCCGGAGAGGATGGGGTATTTGGTGTTATATTTGAAATCCTCGAAATCAAGGCCCCGCAGAAGCAGGCCCAGCCCCGAGCCGTCGTAACCTTCCTGCATGGCCTCCATGGCTGTGAGGACCTCATAAGGTGAAAACGGGGTGTTGGCTGTCTTCAGGGCTAAACGGCACATAAAATGACTCCGGATCTTGAGGCTGAGCCACTGTCGTTGATGGGCGTTCCGGTCAACAGTGACGGTGAGCTGTTTTTTTGCACAAGAGAAAAATTTTACTGTGTAAAGAAGTCAGTGTCAAGAGTAAAACGGAGGAAATAGAGCGGTCGGCCCTTGCGGATTGTGGGGGTGTGAATGAAGGCAAAAGCGGGGCGCTTTACGTGCTGAGGGGCGGATCGACTGGAGATGATTATTTGAGAAATTTGTTGATGTCTTTGACCTTGTCGACCTGCTCCTTGACGGATGAGATTTCCTTGACTCCGGGCAGGTCGTCAATGATGTCCTTGGTGCCTGTCTCAGCGTTGCCGACTGTCTTTTTGAATGAAGAGATGGCCTTGCCAAGAGACGAGCCCAGTTCCGGAAGTTTCTTGCCCCCGAAGATCAGGACAGCAATGACCAGGATGACAATCAGTTCGGGGGTACCGAGTCCAAACATGCTGCTCTCCGGAGTAGGTTGGGGTTATAACGCAAAGTGAGGTGGGACCAGGCAATCAGTCGGCCGGTTTGTCTTTATCTTCTTCAATCTTTGGCGGGGCAGCCTCTTTTTTGGTGGCATCCTTGAAATTCTTAATCCCTTTACCGATTCCGGAGCCAATCTCAGGGAGTTTGCCGGCGCCGAAGATGATAACGATGATAACCAGAATGACGATCAACTCCGGCATGCCAAGTCCGAACATATGTGTACCTCGTAGTAATGAGCGGGATGATGAATGAATGAAAAAATAAAAAAATTCTCAGATGATCTTAAAAAAAATAATAGTAGAAGAACCTGAGTGAAAAGTCAAGCATCCCTGTGCAGGCGTATCGCGGTGTTTTATCCTGTGGTCTTGTGGCCAACGCCTGGATCTGCCCTGCCAGTGCTGTTGGCTGGAAGTTTGAGGCAAAAGGAATGTTTTTGCCTGGTGGTTATTACCGAGGTGGAGTCGCGACAAATGTCCTTGATGTTCGTGTTGAGGCGGGGTATATACGTTTAGTGTAGCTGTCTGATATACTGAAATATTATGTTCGATGTGAACTGATAAACGGCAAAATTTTATGGTTGGATACGTACTTTTGATGAAAATATTTGCATCTGAAAGAAGAGGGCGCTTCGGGCTGTTTCGTAAGGGATTTCTCTTGTTGCATGAAATGTCTTTAATTTCAGACAAATGGGTGTCTCTGTTGTCGGGTGTGAAAGGGGCAGCGGGCTACTCTGGTTTCGGCCTTACTGTCAATAAAAGGGTTGTTGTCGGGCGGATAATGTTTGGGGCACGGTGTCCTGAAGTCTGAAGTCTCCCGTCAATCATGTGAAAGGATTCAAATCTTTTTTATTCAGATCGCAAAATATCTTCAGCAGGCTGTAACAGGATGAATATGATAGATTCGACCGCCGATTTTTATTTAATGGAGAATCCTGAAGAGGGTTTGCGGCTTAAGCTTA
>CALENA010000045.1 GCA_937910875.1 uncultured Desulfobulbaceae bacterium
GGAAAGACCCAGTTCTGAAAAGAGACCGGGAACTCCACCTGGGACAGTTCTATAAGATCAAAGGTAAAAAGACCCGATTCGAAATAGAGGGCAAGAAGGCCGGCCAGGATAAAGGCCGAACCTGCCACCAGCATGAGGGTGAGCTTCATGGCCGAGTACTCTTTCCGGCCCGTTCCCCAGAGACCGATGAGCAGGTACATGGGCAGGACCGCCACCTCGTAGAAGAGAAAAAAAGTGAACAGGTCAAAGGAGACAAAGACGCCGTAGACCCCGCCCACCAGGACATTCAGAAGCGCAAAGAATTCTTTGGCCTGGCTTTCCAGCTCCCAGCTGGCCAGGATACCGCAGAAAATGACGATGCCGGTGAGCAGCATCATGAGCACCGAAATGGCGTCGACACCGATGTGATAGCTGATATGCGGCATCTGGAACCAGTCGGTCTTGTAGACAAAGTGCAGGACAGTCTGCCGGGTGCCCACTCCTGTGCCGGTGGCCGCGACACTGGCCATGAATCGAAAGGTGAGCCAGATGATCAGCAGGAGGTTGACTGCACTGCCGGCCAGGGTGATCTGTTTGATCAACCGGTGGCTTGCGGGGCGAACAGGCAGGGTCAGGAGCGCCGTGACAAACGGCAGGACCCAGATCACGGTGAGCAGGATTGATTCATTCATACAGACATTCCTAGAGCGGCAACCGGCCAAAGAGATAGAGGAAAAAGATGCCCAGGACAGTACCGCCCAGATAGATGGTCATCTGCCCGTTCTGCACCCGGCGAACCAGCAGAGCCCCGGCCTGCAGGATCATCGCCACACCGTTCATGGCCCCGTCCACGATATGCCGGTCAAACCATTTGATCGGCGCCGCAATCCCGGAAAAAATAACGGTACGCGTCAGGAAGAGATAGCCCTCATCAATATAAAATTTATGCACCAGCAACTGATGCAGAAGGGCCAGACGGTGGAGCATACGCCGGGCCAGGGCCAGGTCACCTCGACCATAGAAGACCCAGGCCAGGGCCAGACCCGCGCTCCCCATGGCCCCGGCTGCCACCGGCAGCCAGACCGGATGGGCAAGATGGCTGGATTCCAGCGGCAGAGGAATCAGAAAATAGGCGCTGAAAAAGTCCTTGCAGAGATAGCCGGCCACCACAGAGGGAATGGCCAGGGCCACAATGGGCAGGGTCATCCAGCCATCCTCATGCACCACACCCCTCTCTGCGGGGACGGGTCCATGAAAAATGAGGAAGAAAAACCGGAACATATAGAAGGCAGTGAGTCCACCAACCAAAAGGCCAATGGAGAAGGTCCACACATGACCGGATTGATAGGCAGCCAGCAGGATGGCGTCCTTGGACCAAAAACCGGAAAGGGGCGGGATACCGGCAATAGCCAGACAGGCGGCCAGAAGCGACCAGTAGGTCCATGGCATGGCTCTTCTCAGTCCGCCCATGGCCTCCACTTCATTGCTGTGCACGGCGTGGATCACGGCGCCGGCCCCCAGAAAGAGCAGGCATTTGAAAAAGGCATGGGTGAAGATATGGAACATGGAGGCGCTGTAACCCAGGGGATTCAAACCTTCGTGGCCGTAAGCCGCACCGGACAGCTGCACCGCACCCAGAGAGAACATCATATACCCCAGCTGTGACAGGGTCGAAAAGGCCAGAATGCGCTTGATGTCGGTCTGGACAACGGCGATGGCCGCGGCAAAGAGAGCGGTAAAGACTCCCACCGCCCGCACCACCTCCAGCACCACCTCGGAGGCGGCAAACAGCGGCAGCATGCGGGCGGCCAGGAAGACACCAGCCACGACCATGGTGGCGGAATGAATGATGGAGGAGACCGGGGTGGGGCCCTCCATAGCGTCAGGCAGCCAGATGTGCAGGGGGAACATGGCGGATTTTCCCCAGCCGCCGGCAAAGATAAGCAGACCGACCACGGCCAGCTGGTTGAACTCAAGACCAAGCAGTTGGACGGGATGAGACAGCCGGGCAGCGGTCTCCCCTCCATTGAGAGTGAGAAAGTCAAAGCTTTCAGCCAGAAAGGCCAGGGCAATGATCCCCACCAGAAAAAAGGCGTCGGCAAAGCGGGTAACGATAAAGGCCTTTTTACTGGCTGCCACTGCCGAGGGTTTCTGGTACCAGAAACCGATAAGGGCATAGGACGAGACTCCGACCAGTTCCCAGAACACAAACATCTGCAGCAGGTTAGGAGACATGACCAGTCCCAGCATGGAAAAACTGAACAGGTTCAGAAGGGCAAAAAAGCGACCGAACCCGGGATCGTCACGCATGTAACCCACGGAATAGATATTCACCATAAGGGCGATGGCTGTAATGACCACGATCATCATCACCGAGATGGGATCGAGATAGACCCCCAGGCTGCCGGTGAGTTGTGGAGTGAAGTTCAGCCAGGCAGCCTCTGCTGCTATCAGGGTCCGATTCGGATACAACTCGGGATGCGCGAGCACCGTCGTGAAAAAAGACCAGGCCAGGGCCAGAGCCAAAAGCAGAGAAGCGCCCGGCAGGGCCAGGGTGATGACCATGGTCAGACCCCGACTGACGCGGCCAACCCAGAGACCGATGAGCAGAAAGGCGCCCAGTGGCAGGAGGGCAATGACAAAGCTGTAGGGCAATGCAAAATCAGCCATGAAGTTCCCCCAGCCGCCGACTGTCCAGATGTCCCTTGTTGCGGTACATGGCAATGATGATCGCCAGAGCCACCGCCATTTCACAGGCAGAAACCGCCATGACAAACACCGGGAAGATGGCACCGGCCGTGGAATCGTGGGCACTGAATCGAGCAAAGGCAATGAAATTGATATTGGCGGCATTCAGCATGATCTCGATGGAAAGCAGGATGCCGATGACGTTGCGCCGGGTGATAACCCCCAGGATGCCGATGGAAAGCAGGATAAAGGAGAGGATCAGACAGTTGGTCAGATTCATGATGGCTCCCCCCTGTTCGCAGAATCTTTACGGGCCAGGACCACCGCCCCGATCAAAGCGATGAGCAGGAGCAGGGAAATCATTTCAAAGGGGACGATAAAGCCGTTTTCAGTGGGTTGCAGAAGGCGGGAGCCCACCGTGGCTAGACTGCCGGTATCGGCCGGCAACGGCCGCTCGGCCAGGCCGATCGGCAGCAGGGAGGTCAATGTGCCAAACAGAAGCATGCAGAGCAGGGTGGCGGCAATGATGATCCCCCAGAGACGCTGGCGGATCGGCGGTAACAGGTGGTTTTCACCCAGTCGGGTGGTGAGCAGAATCGTGATGATCACGAAGATGACGATTCCACCGACATAGACCATGATCTGGGCCACGGCAACAAACTCCATTTCAAAGAGCAGATAAAGACCGGCCGTCATGAAAAACGAGGCCACCAGGGCAATGGCCGCGTGCACCAGGTTGGGGGCCATGACCACCAGAGTCGAGAAACAGACCAGCAGGCCAGCCAGGCCGTAGAACAGGAGATCATGCATGGGGTTCATCCTCCTCAGAGTGCAGGGTCAGGACCAGCGCGTCCCGATCATAGGCGGCCAGTTCATAGTTCTGACCCATGACAATAGCGCCAAACGGGCAGGTCTCCACGCAGAGATTGCAAAAGGTACACTGCAGGAGTCGGTAAACATATTTGCCCAGCATCTTCCTGCCGGACAAATCTTTCATGGTCAGCACGGAGATGGTCCCGTTGGGGCAGGCCTTTTCACAGAGTCCGCAGGCCGTGCAGCAGTGAGCCCCTGTCTCGTCCCGAACCATGGTCAGACAGGCCCGGAAGCGTGGCGTCATGAGCAGGGTGGCCCGATTTTCCGGGTACTGTTGAGTCACCACGGTCCGGGGGTCAGTCAGATAGGTGACAGTCAGTCCCATGCCGCGGAGCAGGGAGATAAAACCCGAGACGATTCTCTTGAAATAACTGCCAGATGGCAAAGATGATGCCGGAGTTTGCTTCTGGGGCGAACCCGGCGTCATCGAGTTCTGTCGGGACGAGGTCGTGTTCATAGAGGAATCCATTCCATGGTGATAAAAAAACCGGCCACGGCCAGGAGGAAGAGGTGCATGGGTAAAAGGACCTTCCATTCAAAGACCATGAGCTGGTCAACCCGGAGGCGGGGAAAGGTCCAGCGAAACCACATGTAAATAAAGATGACCCCGTAGGTCTTGGCAAAGAACCAGACAAAACCGGGAACAGCATCCAGGAGGCGGTCCAGCATGCCCCATCCCATCTGCGGAGCAAGAAAGCCGCCCAGAAACAATGTGGTGGCCAGGGCAGCGGCCACGAACATGTTGACGAATTCAGCAAAGAAAAACATGGCAAAGCTGATGCCGGAGTACTCAGTAGTAAAACCGCCGGTCAGCTCGGACTCGGCCTCAACAATGTCAAATGGACCACGGTTGAGTTCGGCGGTAGAGGAGATGAGAAACAGGATGAAGGCGACCAGCCCGAAGAGCGGGAACTTGAATATCCACCAGTCCAGGATCGTTCCCTGCTGAGCCAGAACGATCCCGCGCAGGGAAGCGGTGCCGCTCAAGAGCACAATCAACAGCATCAGAAGCGCCAGGGAAATCTCAAAGGAGATCATCTGGGCCCCGGCACGGATACCACCCAAAAGGGAATATTTGTTGTTGGAGGACCAGCCGGCCAGGAGCACGCCGAAGATCGAGAGCCCCGAGGCCGCAATGACAAAAAGCACCCCGGCGTTGAGGTCGGTGACCTGCAGGTGATGATCAAAGGGCAGCACTGTGAGCACCAGAAAGGAGGCGGTGGCCGGCAGGATGGGGGCGAGGAAGAAGAGAAAGGTATCGGCACCCTCTGGTTTTAGAATTTCCTTAAACATCAGCTTGATGCCATCGGCAACCGGTTGCAGGGTTCCATGCCAGCCCACCCGCATGGGGCCAAGACGGGCCTGAAAATGGGCCGCCACCTTGCGCTCCAGCCAGATGAGCACAACCGGTGTCAGGGAGGCCAGGGCCAGGAGTGAAAAAATGGCCAGCCCGCCGTTGAGCACATCGGAGAACGGGGCCGGAACCAGTGTTCGGACCAGGTCACCGATGGGGTTGTTAGGCGGATAAAGGACCTTATCGGGGAATACTGACATATCGCCTACCTGTCGATGTCCGGGATGACCAGATCCAGGGTGGCAATGATAGCCACCAGATCGGCGATCTTGTGGCCAATCACCAGTTCACTCAAGACCTGAAGATTGGAAAAGCTCGGGGAGCGGTACTTGATCCGATAGGGTTTGGCCGAACCATCGGCCACCACATAGACTCCGAACAGGCCTCGGGCACTTTCCACCTGGCTCCAGTAGCTGCCGGCCGGCAGTTTGTACTGCGCCTTCACCTTGGAGCGATGCGGGCCGCCCGGGAAGCGGCGCACCGCCTGCTCCAGGATATTGGTGGCCTGGAGCATCTCCTCAAGACGCACCAGGTAACGGTCAAAACAATCACCTGTGGTGCCTGTGGGAACGCTGAAATCAAACTGATCGTAGAGAGAGTAAGGCTGATTTTTCCGGACATCATAGTCGACACCGGAGCCGCGCAGCACCGCACCGGAGCAGCCGTAGGCCAGGGCCTTTTCCCGAGAGAGGACACCGATTCCTTTGGTGCGTTCCTGGAAAATAACATTGTGGGTGAGCAGGGTGTGGAATTCATCCACCGCCTTGCGGATACTGCTGATGACCTCGCGAACCCGTGGGAGAAAGGTCTCCGGGGCATCAAAGGCCGAGCCGCCCGGGCGGAAGAAGTTCATGGTCAACCGGGCGCCGCACAACTCCTCAAAGATGTCGGTGATCGGTTCCCGCTCCTTGAAGCCATACAGGAACGAGGTGACGGCTCCCATATCCATGCCCAGAACTCCCCACCACAGCAGGTGCGACTGAATCCGCTGCAGTTCGCAGATCATGACCCGGAGATACTCACCACGCTCGGGCACCCCAATCTCCAGGGCCTCTTCAATGGCCAGACAGAGGGCCAGGTTATTGCTGTAGGCGGAGAGATAATCGAGCCGATCAGTGAGATGGATATTCTGGAGATAGGTCTGGTTCTCCCCCATCTTCTCAATGCCGCGGTGGACATAGCCCAGATGCGGGACGATCTCGATGATGTTCTCACCATCCAGACGCAGCACCAGGCGCAAGACCCCGTGAGTACTGGGATGCTGCGGCCCCATATTGAGAAAATACTCATCCGTGGCGCCGTTCTGAATGGGTCGATATGTAAATCCGGCAGGGAGTTCCATGACCCTCAGCAAGAAAAGATAGAATTATTCCTGGTTGCAACACAATCCAGGGACCGGCGATCAGGGGTGAAACCGGCTGGCAGATGACAGATATTCGGGGAACCGTTCATGGTCGTGCAGGTCTCCTGCAGGTTGCGGCTGAAATCGGCTGAAATCAATAGGGTCTTGCCATCACCCGGCTCTCATCCCGAAAATCCTTGCGCAGGGGATGGCCGGGAAAATCATCGTCCAGGAAAAGACGGCGCAGATCAGGATGGCCGGTAAACCTGATCCCGAACAGGTCATAGACCTCCCGCTCGTGCCAGGAGGCCGCCGGAAAGAGCGGGGTAAGCGAGGGCAGGACCATCTCATCACGATCCACCGCCGTGCGCACCACAACTGCATGTCCCTTGCTGGTGGAGAGAAAGCGACTGACCACGTCAAAACGGTCCGGCCAGTCCACGGCAGTGATCCACTGCAGGAAATCCATGCCTAGCGCAGGTTCATTTTTGAGAAAATTCACCAGGTCGCAGTAGCTTCCGGTTGGAACAAGCAGATCAGCCGGGCTGTCTGGGGCAGCCAAGGCATCAGTGAGAAGACCGTCCGGGCCGACTGGCCTGACTGCGGGAAAAGTCTTCTGGATCAGGGAAAGAATCGCCTGGCCGCTCAGACCCTGGTTTTTTACGGCCTGGCGGCTCACCTCCGGATATTCCGGCCGGACCAGGCGGGTTGGCTTGATTGCCTGGACCGAAGGTGAACGCAACGGCTGCAGTTCGGCCACGGCCCAGGCAGTTCTGGCCGCAGAAAAGGAATCGGCCACCGGCACCTGATAGGGCTCCTTTACCTGCCAGGGATTGCGACGACCCTCGGTACGAATGATCTTCTGCAGTTGCATGATGCCATAGAGCAACGCCTCAGGCCGCGGTGGGCAACCAGGAATATAGACATCCACGGGAATAAGCCGACCCCCGCCTTTCACCACGGAATAGGAATCATAGATGAACGGGCCGCCGGAGATGGCACAGGAACCCATGGCAATGACGTATTTGGGTCCCGGCATCTGCTGATAAAGGGTGACAAGAGGCCTGCTCATTTTTTCGACAATGGTCCCGGCCAGGACAATCAGATCGGCCTGCCGTGGGGTAGCACGGGCCACTTCCACACCAAAACGGGCCCAGTCGTGCCGCGATCCACCGGTGGACATCATCTCCATGGCACAACAGGCCGTTCCATACACCAGGGGCCAGAGGGAATTGGCCCGGGCCCAGCTGACAATAAATTCAATCCCATCAATGAGATGGCGGCCGCCTGGAAGAGGGTCAATCAGTTTGGGGACACCCCTGGTGATTATACCGACTTTTCCCATACCAGGACTCCTTTCCTCCAGGCATAGACCAGCCCGGTGAGCAGAATGAGCAGAAAAAATACCAGTTCGGCAACGATGACCATCGAAGAGATATTGGCCTGCAGGCCGGCAAGAACCGAACGAAAAATAGTGGCACAGGGAAACAGAAAGAGTGATTCGATATCGAAGATGAGAAAAAGCAGGGCAAACAGGTAATAATCCACCTTGAACTGGATACGGGCATCACCCATGGGGTCCACGGCACATTCATAGGCCTGAACTTTTCTCCGGCTGTGTGGAGTACTGAAGGCAAGAAGCCGTGAGGCAATGATGGCTCCCCCTACGAACAGGGCACCCAGAAAGAGGGCAAAGCCGATAATGGCATAATTTGTCATATCAACACGTCCTGATTTCCATGTATCCTGAGCCTCTTGCAAAATGCAGAGATTGAGCGAAAAGATTATTTTGCAAAAGGCTCTCCTGTCAGTCACAACAGGATGTCAAGGGGCTGCGGCGAAGAGGACCTAAAAAGCCACGCTCCTCTTTTCCGCCCCCCCCCTTGCCGCCCCCTGTCCCCAGCCTCACGACCAGACAACACACCCATTTCATTGAGGGGAACTTGAGTTTCTTTCAGATCCTGCCGGCAGGTCTACTTCCCTCGGATCACCGCTGGGCTCAACTGGTCAAACATCACAATATGCCCACCTTTTTCGGCAGCCATTTGTTCCGCAGCAGCTTTGGTACGCAGGGGAATCGCCTCGGGCCCCATGGAACCCATCTGGCTCGAACCGACAAGATAGTAAAGACCTCCGGCGTAATCGTAGCCTCCATCCGGGAAGACAGTTGTCCAGATGGCCATGGGCATGGCCTCATTGGCCGTATTAAATTTTTTCGGTTCACTCAGGTAGGTGATCAGACATTGATTGGAACAGAAATGGAGCGTCTGCTTGTCCTTGGTCAAAATCTGGGCCCGATGGCTGGGAAATTTGGCCGGATACATACCACAGACCAGACAGGAATCCGTGGCCACCGGGTCTTTGATTTTACCGCTCTTGCTTCTGTTACCTGCAATATTTTTCCGGTTCATCTCAAGCTCATCCGTGGCCAGTGCCAGGGCGGCATCAAAACCTGCCACCTGGCCCCCGTATTCCAGAGCAAATGCATTTGCCGCCTCCTGAGAGGCAAAGACTATCTTCGAGTTCATGGCCATGGTGCCCCTGGCAGAGGAGCCGATGACATAAGAGGCCTTGTCGACCGCGACCATTTCTTCTGGTTCGAGGTAAAGAGCGGCCTTGACGTTTGTGGGTTGCTCTCCGGTTCTGTAAGCAATATCAGCCACGCAGTTCAGTGAACAGGCATGCCCCTCCCCGCTCGAATTTTCAAACGAGTATCGCGTCCGGGCCCACATATTGAGATTCATACCGCAGTTTCCACATTGAGCATGCTCCGTGTACGTTTTCGGATTCATCATCGGATGCATGACGTCCGGAACCTTTCCGCTCTCGGCCCAACCCAGGGGAGCAAAGGCCAAAAAATACATGATGGCCATGACCAACAGCCCTGAAATGGTGAGCCATTTGCTGACACCCCTGTCTTTCAGCTGGTCAAAATTTGTTTGATCGATTCGTGCGTTCATCTCCCCCCTCCCTGATGACTTTCTGTTTTTTCTTCCTTCCAGGACAGTATCATTCTGAACTCTTAGCAGAAATGATGCCGCCTGAACCCCCTTCACATCTTCACCATCCAAAGACAGCCACCCCACCAAATAGGAGGAGTTACGGTCTCAATCACAGGCTGACCGACAACACCTCAGAAAAGTGACCCACCCGCCACAACAATTCAAGCGGCCGCCCCAATAACGCTGCCCTTGACAATCCAGACATCCGTTCACCTGGACCGACCCTCTCTGTTATGATATGCCAATCCCAAAAGAGATTGCAAATGATTATTCCCCTCGAAGAGCCATGGGAGGTTCCATAACAGCAGACAAAGCAGAGTGTCAATTTTGGAGCAGGTGTGAGGCAACGGGAAAAATGTCCGACGAACATACCACAATGTGACACGCATGTCGCATAAAAAATGGAGCCCGGGCCAATTCAAAAGACGGGGCGTTCCATGCTGAGAGAAGACAGAAGTAGGTTTACGTCGGGACGCAAGGCCACGGATTGGGCCATTTTTTCAGGACTCCGCATGAAACAACATTGCCCGGGCATCACCCTCGCGTTGCGCTGCAGTTCAGGCTCAGAGACGCAGCCCGATTTCATCATGGGTGATCCGGCCGCCGCAGATGGTGAGCACGGCCTTGCCCTGCATGGGCCAACCAAGGAAGGGGGAGTTTTTACTTCTGGAATGGAGGGAGGCTGCCGTAAAAACAAATTCCAGATCGGGATCAATGACCGTCAGATCCGCAGGAACACCAATGGCAAGACTGCCCCCCTCAACCCCCAGGATCTGGGCCGGGGCAGCAGAGAGCAGTTCAACCAGGCGGGCCGGAGTGATCAGACCGTCCCTGACCAGAGTCAGGGTCAGGGGCAAGGCGCTCTCCAACCCCACAATCCCGTTGGCTGCCCGGTCAAATTCGACCTCTTTTTCCAGGACAGAATGAGGGGCATGATCAGTGGCGATCACATCAAAGGTGCCATCGGCCAGGGCCTGACGCACGGCCTCACGGTCGGCCTCACTGCGCAGGGGCGGACTCATCTTGGCAGACGTATTGTATCCATCCACCGCCGCCTCGGTCAGGGTAAAATAATGGGGAGCCGTCTCGGCCGTAACCCGGACCCCGCGCGCCTTGGCCTGGCGGATCAAATCAATGGCCGAGGCCGCACTGACATGGGCAATATGAATGCGCTGGCCGGTGAGTTCGGCCAGGGCCAGCTCCCGGTACACCATGATCGATTCGGCGGCGGTGGGAATCCCGCGCAGCCCCAGACGAGTGGACAGCGCCCCCTCGTTCATGGAACCTCCCCGACTGAGCGCACGCTCTTCCGAATGGGAGATCACCAGCAGATCATGGCCCGCCGCGTACTCCAGGGCCCGGCGCATCAACTGGCTGTCACGAACCGGCAGGCCGTCATCACTCACCGCCCGGATTCCAGCCGCCTTCATCTCGCCATACTCTGCCAGTTCTTCGCCCTGACTGCCCCGACTGATCGCGCCCACCGGGTAAACGCGAGCCGAACCATGGTTCTCAGCGATCTCCATGATCAGCCGGGTAACCGCGGCCTCGTCATTGACCGGCCGGGTATTGGGCATGCAGGCCACTGCCGTGAAACCACCAGCCGATGCGGCTCGAGTCCCTGTGGCAATGGTCTCCTTATACTCTTCACCCGGTTCACGCAGGTGAACATGCATATCAATCAGCCCCGGGACCAGCCACTTGCCGGTCAGATCAATCCGACGGGCGTCAATTGGTACCTCGGACACGATCCGGCCATTTTCAATGGCCAGGTCACCGATGCGATCGACCCCACTTACAGGATCAATGATCCGCCCACCCGTAAAGACAATCCGTTCGCTCATCACGCTCCGACTCCCCCACCTTTTTCATCACCCAGCACCAGATAGAGCAGGGCCATGCGCACCGCCACCCCGTTGGCCACCTGATCCAGGATCACCGAACCCGGGCCATCGGCCACATCCGGACTCATCTCCACCCCCCGGTTAATGGGACCGGGATGCATGATCAGGACATTGTCGGCAGCCCCACGGAGGACCTCCCGGTTGATCCCGTAAAAACGGGCATATTCCCGCAGCGAGGGAATCAGCGGATCGTTCTGCCGCTCCTTCTGGATACGCAGGGCCATGACCACATCGACGCCCTCCACGGCCTCGGCCACACTGCCACAGACCGTGGCCCCGAGACTGGCTATCTGCGGAGGCAGGAAGGTGGTGGGGCCTGCCACCCGCACGGTGGCGCCAAGTTTTGTAAAACCGATGATATTGGAATGGGCCACCCGACTGTGGGCGATATCACCGATAATCGCCACTCGCAATCCCTCAATCCGACCTCTGTGCTCCATGACCGTCATCAGGTCCAGCAGCCCCTGACTCGGATGCTCGTGGGTGCCATCTCCGGCATTGATGATCGCAGCCTTGACATGACGGGTGAGGAGTTGGGGGGCGCCGGAACTGGAATGGCGGATAATAATGACATCCGGGTTCATGGCCTGAATATTACGGGCCGTGTCAATGAGACTCTCGCCCTTGGTGGCCGAACTGGTGGAGGCGGAGATGTTAAAGGTATCGCCACTCATCCGCTTGGCCGCAATCTCAAAGGAGAGACGAGTCCGGGTCGAAGGCTCAAAAAAAAGGTTGATGATGGTCCGGCCGCGCAGGGTCGGGACCTTTTTGATGGAACGGGAAGAGATCGCCTTGAAGGAACGGGCCGTGGCAAGAATATGATGAAGATCGGCAGGAGAAAACTGTTCCAGACCAAGGATATGGCGATGCTGAAAGGAAAATTCGTTTTTTGTCACCTGTGCCTCTTGCAAAATAAAGATTTTCGTTCAGGACCAAGGCATGTGAAAAATTTTACCGCCGGCATCTATTTGTTCTTCCGAAGATAAAATTTTTGAGTCTAACAGAGAGATTGGATAAAAAAAATCATTTTGCAGGAGGCTCGCCTGAAATCAGTTGATCCAGTCCCCCAGACGGGTCCAGCGAATCGATTGCATCCGCTCCAGAGAAAAGAACGGTCGATCAATATCCCAGGACCAGTAGAGCACCATGGCCTTTCCCAGAATATCCCGTTTTTCGACAAAACCCCAGAAGCGACCATCGTAGCTGTTATCACGATTGTCGCCCATGACAAAGATATGATCATCCGGGACCAGGACCGGACCGAAGTTGTCCCGAGGGCCCACTGAAGAGGGCATCACCCGCGGGTCAGTGTAATGGGCATGGGGGTCATCGACCCGCTTGCCATTGACCCACACCTGTTTATTGCGGACCTCGACTCGATCACCTGCCACACCCACCACTCGCTTGATGTAATCAATGGAACGATCTTCCGGGAAACGAAAGACCACCACATCACCACGGGCAGGCTCTTTCCAGGGAATCAGCTTGGTACCGGTCACGGGCAGACGCAGACCATAGACAAATTTGCTGACCAGGAGATGATCGCCGATCTGCAGGGTCGGCAGCATGGAACCAGAGGGGATCTTAAAGGCTTGAACCACAAAGGTCCGGATCACAAGGGCCAGGAGAACGGCGACAAAAATGGCCTCGACATATTCCCGGGCCAGATTCTTTTTCTGATTTTCAGCCAATTTTCCTCGTCCTCTCGCTCTCATGGTAAGGCCCAGCTGCAGGCCGGTCAATTGATTGACAATACCTCAGAAACCATTCAACTTCAAGGCAGTTCCAACACCAGGCAAGAGATGGGAGAGAAAAAAACCAACCTGCCCTGCCCCAGGCAGCTGTCATGAAAAATCACACCCTGCACCAAACCTCTCAGCGCGACCAGACAAGAGCCACTCAAACAAACGGCTGACGAATTTAACTGGTTGTTTTTGGAAGAAGAAAACCCAAAACCAAACCCAGCGTTTTCTTGACAAACAGCTTTTTTTATGTCCTAAATATAAACAAGTTTGAGAAACGTATGCGCCGGACCTTCATCGCTGGCCAGAACCCAGCCGTTCCAGGTCATTGATTCGCCCTGCGCCGCGCTCCACAACACACTGACAAGCAAAAACAAACCACGCGGCCACTGTCGCATTGCCACGCCGAACCACTATGAGACTCCCCTTTCGCGCCAAGGAAAAACTGATCGTCGGCATCGATATCGGTTCGCACTCGGTCAAGGTCTGCCAATTGGAGCGGGCCGAAAAGGGGTATAACGTGCTCAGCCTCGGCAGCGCTCTGCTACCGGAGGGGGCAGTGGATGATGGCACCCTGCACGACCCCGATCAGGTGGGCGAAATCATCAGCCAGCTCCTGAAACACCTGAAGATCAAAGACCGAAAAATCGGCTTTTCCGTCTCCGGTTATTCCGTCGTGGTCAAAAAAATCAATCTCCCGGCCATGGATGAGCAACTGCTCAAAGAACACATCCTGTCCGAGGCCGAGCAATACATCCCTTTTGATCTCAATGAGGTCTATCTGGACTTTCAGGACCTGCAGACCAATCGTGATGATATGGCCAAAACCAGCATCATCCTGGCCGCGGCCAAGAAAGAGGTCATCGACCCCTATCTGGAAATGTTCAAGGCCATCAATCTGTTGCCGGTGATCGTGGATGTGGATGGCTTTGCCCTGGAAAATGCCTATGAGTACAATTACCTGAAAAACGAAAACATCGCCCTGATCGACATTGGCGCGGCCAAGATCAACGTCAACATCATCTCCCGCGAGGCCTCGATCATGGCCCGCGACATCGTGGTTGGCAGTCGTGAATTAACCGATCAGCTCCAGTACGAATTTGATCTTGACCCGGAAGAAGCCGAAGCCCTGAAGCTCGGGGCCTCAGCGGCCAATGACCGACAGGAGATGATCGAAGAGATCTTTCATACCCGCTGTGTTCAGTGGATGGAGGAGATCAAAAAGACCATTAATCTCTATCATGCCACCAACCGGCGGGAGCCATTGACCAAGCTCATCATCTCCGGCGGCGGTTCCAATATCAGGGGGCTTACGCAATTTCTGGAAAAGAAGATCGGTCTGCCCGTGGAACGGTTCAACCCCTTTACCAAAATGATCGCCAACCCCAAGACGATTGACCCGGAATACCTGAAACAGATCGGCCCGGAAATGGCCATTGCTGCAGGACTGGCCATCCGTCCGTCAGCGATCTAGGGACAGGACCATGCTGAGAATCAACCTCCTTCCGGTCAGACAACTTAAAGAGCAGGCCCAGGCCCGCAGTCAGTTGCAGGTCTTTTGTTCGGCCCTGATCTTTCTGCTCCTGATTCTCCTGACCATCAGCCTCATCCAGTCAAGCAAGGTCAGGACCCTGAAACGGGCCATCTCTCAGATCCAGCAGGAACATGAGCAATACCAGCCCATCCTCAAGCAGATCAATGACCTGAAAAAGGCCAAAAAAGAGCTGGAAAACAAGATCGAGGTCATCAGGGCCCTGGACCAGGAATCATCACTGACCGTCCATATCCTGGACGAGGTGGCCCGGCAGGTGGACAGCAGCCGCATGTGGCTGACCAGCCTCAACCAGCAGGGCGGTGCCCTGAATCTGACCGGTGTGGCACTTGACAACCGGACCATTGCCACCTTCATGGATGCCCTGGGCACCTCGCCCTATATTTCCGTGGTGAATCTGTCCAATGCCTCACTGCAGCGGGTGGCTGGCCGGAACCTGAAATCATTTGCCCTGCAATGCTCTGTTCTGGTGCCCAAAGAACAGGACAGCGCAGAAAACAAAAAACCTGAGGCGCCATGACTCAGAGCAAAAAAATCATTGTCGCCTGGAACACCTTTGTCGATCACACCTATCTGCCCCTGGAGCGAAACGTCAAGATCGGGCTGGCCGTTCTCCTCCTGCTGATGCCACTGGCCCTGTTCAGCTTTTTGTCATTTCTGCCCGGCAGCCAGAAAATCCAGGACCTGACCAGCCAGAAAGATCAGCTCAGCCAGGAACTGCATCTGGCCAAGACCCGGGCCAGGACTCTGGACAAGCACAAGGCCGAGATGGCCGAGGTGGAACGGCTCTTCCATGAGACCGGCAAGCTCCTGCCCAAGCAAAAAGAGATCCCGGCCCTGCTCACCAGCATCTCCACCCTGGGTCGCAGCGCAGGCCTTGATTTTCTCGCCTTCAAGCCGCTGGCCGACATCCAGAAAGATTTTTACGCCGAGATCCCGGTGGATATCCACGTACAGGGCCCCTACCATAACATGGGATTATTCCTTGATGAAGTGAGCAAACTCGACCGAATCGTCACCGTCTCCAACATCAACATGTCCAGCCCCAAACAAGAACAAAACGAAATGATCCTCAGCTCGACCTGCCGTCTGGTCACCTATCGCTTCACCAACCAGGAGCTCCCGCCGCCAGCCGAGGTCAAAAAGAAAAAATGAACCGGTCGTCGCATCCACTCAGCCACAGGCGCCTCAACGCTCTGATCACCGCCCTGATTACCGCTCTGATGTTCATGCCAGGTGTTGCAGCATATGCGGCCGCCACCCCGGGTGAACAGGACCTGACAGAGCTTGCTCTGCCGCAGAAGCACGATTTGTTTGAATACCAGATTGAAGGACGCCCCGACCCGTTCAGCCCCTTTATCAGCGAACAGGCCGCGTCCACCACACCACGGCCCGATGAAATCATCGACCCCCAGGAGCGACTCAGCGGTATGCAGCTCTTTGAACCCGGCCAGCTGACCCTGGTGGCCATTGTCTCGGTCAACAACCGGCCCCTGGCCATGGTTGAAGACTTCACCGGCAAAGGCTATCTCCTGGAAAAAGGGGTCAAGGTGGGCAAACGGGGCGTGGTCAAGACCATTGAAGCCAGACGGATCATTATTGAAGAGGTCGCCCTGACCCGGACCGGAAAAAAAATCCGCAGCGAATTTGTCATGCAGCTCAAGAATGAGGGAGAACAATAACACCATGCAGCGTCACCTCTCCATATGTATCCTGTGCCAGCTCCTGATCATCACCCTGCTCGCCGGACTGTCACTCTCCGTCAGCACGGTGGTGGCGGCTGAAACGTACACCATCAGCAGTATCGACACCGATGCCTTTGATGACTCTCTGCTGATCCGTCTGCACGGCGACCGGCCACCCGCCTTCACCCATTATCAGCTGGTCAATCCGGATCGAGTAATCATCGACATTGCCGAGGCAAAATTGCTGCCAGCTATCGACATCAAACAGATCGCGGCCGACAGCGAGCTCCTTGACCTGACCATCACCACCATCACCAATCAGGATCTGCGCACCACCCGCCTGGAGTTGCGGGTCAAGGACACGCACGCCACCAATGTGGACCGTGAAAACAATGACCTGCTGATCCTCATCTCCCCGAAAACAGGAGCAGAACCGGAGAAGAACCACCGCCAGAGCCAGGATGACCAGGCCACCCTGGAATCCCTGCTCGCCTCATCCGAGGCCACACTTGCCGAGGCCGCCCCACTCCTCAACGCCCCCATGGAAGAGCCAATGCCGGCTGAGCAAATGGAGAAGACCTTTCAATTTTCCGGCTACAAGACCGAGAAAATCAGCATTGATTTCTATAAAATAGACCTTCATAATGTCTTTCGCCTCTTCAAGCAGATCAGCGGCCGCAACATCGTAGTCGACGAGGCCGTCAACGGCTCGCTGACCCTGGCCCTCAACGATGTCCCCTGGGACTTTGCCCTGGACATCATCCTCAACCTCAAGAATCTGCGCAAGGAAGAGCGGTTTAACACCCTGGTTATCTACCCGGCCAGCAGCAATTTTATCTGGCCCGAACGGGCCGCCGACAACTTTTCCTTTGAAGCCGATAATGAACTGGTCCAAAACGAGGCCATGATCATTGAACAAAGCGAGCGGCAGCCGGTAGCAGTCATGCAGGCCAAGGACCTGATCCGCAAGGCCCGGGTCCTGGAAAAAAACACTGATCTGGAAGGGGCTGTGGCCCTCTATGAACAGGCCCTTGCACTCTGGCCCGAAAATGGGGAGCTGGCTAACCGGCTGGCAACCATCTACCTGGTTGACCTGCAGATGAATGCCCGGGCCGTCCACTATGCCAACAAGGGGCTGGCCGCCAATCCCGAAAACCTCCAGGCCGCCCTTTATGCGGCAATCGGTCTGGCCAATATGGGCCGGACGGCCGAGGCCCTGGACTATTTCAACCAGAGTATCAGCGGTGAAAAACCACTCAAAGAGGCCCTGAGCAGCTTTGCGGCCTTTAACGAGGAGCATGGGCAGTTCAGCGCCGCCCTGACCCTGCTCAAGCGGCATGATCAAACCTATGGCGAGTCACTGGCCACCATGATCGCCACGGCCAGGGTTCATGACAAAATGGGCCAGGACGCCCAGGCCACCAGGCAGTATCGAGCCATTCTCGCCTCTGGCTTTCAGCTGTCGCCGGATCTGAAAAACTATATCCAGGCCCGACTGGCCCTGCCCACACCTCTACGGACCGAACCATGATCAATGGCCTCGTCACAGTTTCGATTCCCTGCCTCACGGCACACCATGGCTCGTGCGACAGAGCGGCTGGCTGGTCGCAATCATTGCAAGGCAATGCTGGCAGGAGTTTAAAATGTTTACTGAGCCATCACAAAACATGTCATGATTTCAGCACGATCAACCTGACACCAACCCTATTCATCATAGCATGACCAAGGATTCTTCCATGAAACTGCTTGCCCAGCTGGCCCGCCTGACCGGTCTTCTTGCCCTGGTTTTTTTCTACAGTTCCTGCGCTCCGCAAACCCCGCAACCCGATCCGGTGCGTCCGGATCTTGAAAACGCAGCAGCCAGTTCCCCCCAGGGCCCCGCCACGCCGAATGAGCAGCGTCTGACCCTGCCGGTCCAGTATCAAAAATCATCCTACATGGTCGACCAGGGGGCCAAAGAAGCCCTGGAGGCAAAGGACAGCGGAGTGGCCATCAAGGTCGGGGCCTCAATCCGCTCAACCCAGGGCCCGCAACCCCTCTGGGACATCCTCAAACGGCTGGCCGCCCTCAAAAACATGAACGTCTCCTGGGCCAGCGATGTGGACCAGAATGCCCTGGTGGATGTGGATATCAACGCCACGGACGACTTTTACAGCGCCATCGACGATCTCCTGCGCCAGGTGGATTACTTTCATGAGATGCGCGGTTCAACCATCGTCGTCAAGTACAAGGAGAGCCGCCAGTTTCATATTGCCATGCCCTTTACCAAACAACTCTATGAGACCGGGACCGGCGGGAACATCCTCGGCGGCGGTACCGAATCAAACAACATCGACGGTACTATCCGCCTCAACAGCCAGGGCAATGAGTTCGACATCTGGAAAAATATTCAGGAAAACATGGATGCAATCCTGGAAACCTGGTCCACCTCGGCCGCCACACCCACTCCCACCGATGCAACCAATCCAGCCGCGACCACACAGTCGACCACCACTTCCCCCGCCACTTCTGCGGCTTCAGGCCTGACCGCTCCGGTGACCCGCCAGGTCTCGGCCAACGGTAATCGCTACACCATTGACAAGCCCATCGGCCTGATCACGGT
>CALENA010000046.1 GCA_937910875.1 uncultured Desulfobulbaceae bacterium
CGAAGCAGGTAAGCGAGCTTGCGAGACTCCGGATGGGGTGCTACTGGACAGTTACAGCCAAAAGAACATTTCTTGCACAACGGTTGACATTGCATTAAATAATTAATCTTCCCATCAAGGGAAAAAGGTCCTGATCTCCTTGATTCTCTTCCCCGGCTTTTATGGATTGTAATGGAAAGAGTGGAGACGGAGCTGACCGTGGCCGCCATTTTTTTTCTTGTTTCTCCTGCCCTGGTCGCATAGTCTTTTCCTGGACCTTGATGTGTTGCTGATGATGAAGTGGACAGAGGAGGAATGACGATGAGTGGAAGTCCCCAGATCCTGTTGATGGATGATGATCAGGAGATTCTCAATATCGGGAAGATGTTTTTTGATATGCTTGGCTTTGGAGTGGATTGCGTGACCAATGGTCATGCCGCGGTCGAGGCCTATGGTAGGGCCCTGCGTGACCGAAACCCGTTTGGGTTGGTGGTCCTTGATCTCAATATCTATGGGGGGATGGGCGGACGTGAGGCCCTGCAGAAGCTGCAGGGCCTGGACCCTGAGGTACGGGCGGTGGTGACCAGTGGCGACGGCAGTGACCCGGCCATGGTCGATTATCAGGGGCATGGTTTTGTGGCTGCTCTGGCCAAGCCCTTTGATTTTCAGCTGTTTCAGAAAATTGTTGAGGAGCAGCTCAAGAGATGATCCGGCCCTGGCTCAGGTCTCTGGCAGTGGTGTCCTGCTGCGTCTTCCTGCTCCTGTTCACCTGGAAGGCGGCGAGAGCAGCGCCGGTGGTCTTTGTCTCCATTCCACCCCAGGCGGCTTTGGTGGAGGCCATTGGTGGCCCAGAGGTGACCGTTGGTGTTCTGCTGGCTGCTGGTCGTGATCCCCATCAATTTTCGCCTACTCCCAGACAGGTCCAGGATTTGCTGGCGGCGGACTGCTACCTGACCGTAGATCTCGCATTTGAGCGTCGACTCCGGGAACGGCTGGCGGGACTCAGCCCGACGCTGCGGCTGGTTGATATGGCTGCAGGTGTTCCCCGGCTGGCCACGAATCATGACCAGGAGCACGGGGTGGAGCATGGACATGATGCCGACCCCCATCTCTGGCTCGGTTTTGATCAGCTTTCCCGCATGGCCGAAAATGTGGCTGTGGTCTTAAGTGAATGTGATCCGGCTGGCCGATCTCGTTATGAAGCGGGCCTGGCTGACTTTCAGGCCCGTCTGGCCGTTGTCCGCCGGCAGACCATGACCCTGCTCAAACCGTATCAGGGGGAAACCATCTTTGTCTTTCACCCTGGCTTTGGCTATCTGGCCGCCAATTTCCAGTTGCAGCAGCGGGCCGTGCAGGTGGAGGGGAAAAATCCCTCTCCCCGACAGCTTCGTGAGTTTATCGGTCTGGCGCGGGAGGCGGGCATCCGGGTCCTTTTTGTCCAGCCCCAGTTTGATCCGCGCAGCGCCCAGGTCATTGCAGAGGCCACCGGTGCCCGGGTGGTGGCCATTGATCCCCTGGCCCATGATGTCCTGACTAATATTGTTTCCATGGCCGAGCAGCTGGCGGCCGGATTTGCCGCCAGATAGGCAGCGGTCAGGTGTGAAAGTGTTTGTCGATTTTTTCATCCCGGCAGTCCGCAAAACCCGAAGTCAGTACAACCTTTTGAGTATTTAATCTGTCATGTCGTCTGAATTGCCCATAATCCAGTGTGACGGGGTCTCATTTGCCTATGGCGAGGCCCCGGTTCTGACCAATGTCTCGTTTACGGTCCAGCCCCTGGATGCGGTTTCTCTGGTGGGGCCCAACGGCGGCGGGAAGTCGACCCTGCTGAAACTGATCCTTGGTCTGGTCACTCCGCAGCAGGGGACGATCACGGTCTTTGGCACCTCTCCACAACAGGCCCGCAGTCGTATCGGCTATATGCCCCAGCATCTTCAGTATGACGCCGACTTTCCGGTCTCGGTTCTGGAGGTGGTCCTCATGGGTCGGGCCCGGCCGGGCTGGGGGGGGCTGGGGCGTTATTCACGGACTGATCGCAGCCGCTGTCTGCAGTTCATGGCAGAACTTGGGGTCGAGACCCTGGCCGCGGCCTCGTTCAGAGACCTGTCCGGCGGGCAGCGCCAGCGGGTCCTGATTGCCCGGGCCCTGGCCTGTGAACCAGAACTCCTGCTCCTGGATGAGCCCACGGCCAATGTCGATCCGGCCGTCGAACTTCAGTTCTTCGAAATCCTCAAACAGCTCAGCCACCGGGTCACGGTCATGACCGTCTCCCATGACCTGGGTTTTGTCTCACAGCTGGTTGATCGGGTCTTTTGTGTGAATCGTGAACTCCGCATCCACCCCACCTCGGAGCTGACCGGTGAGTTGATTCGGGAGATGTACGGGGCCGATATTCGGATGGTCCGTCATGATCATTGTTGCGGAGAGGAGGGGCACAGTCATGACGGAATTTTTTAGGGCGCTCATGGCCCCGGATTTTGCCTTTCTCCGCTATGCCCTGGCCGCAGGTCTCCTGGCCGCACCGGCCTTTGGTCTGATCGGCACCTATGTGGTGGTCCGGCGGATGAGCTATCTGGCCGGGGCCATTGCTCATTGCGTTTTGGGCGGGATCGGTGCGGCCCTCTATTTTCAGGCCCGGTACGACCTGAGCTGGTTGAGCCCCATGTTCGGGGCCATCGTGGCGGCCCTGGCTGCGGCCCTGATTATCGGGCTGGTCAGCCTGCGCTGTGGCGAGCGGATCGACTCGGTGATCGGCGCCATCTGGGTGCTGGGCATGGCCACCGGGATCATGTTCCTGGCCAAGACCCCGGGTTATGTTGACCCCATGAGTTACCTGTTCGGCGATATCCTGATGATCAGCCGCAGTGATCTGCTGACCATCATCGGCCTTGATCTGATCGTCATCACCCTCGGAATCCTCAGTTATAACCGGATGCTGGCCCTCTGCTTTGACGAGGAGTTTGCCCGGCTGCGCGGTCTGCAGGCCGAAATCTCCTTCCTCCTCCTCCTCTGTCTCACGGCCCTGACCATCGTCCTCATGGTCCGGGTGGTGGGCATTGTCCTGGTCATTGCCCTCTTCACCCTGCCTGCGGCCGCGGCCTCCCAGTTCAGCCGTCGTCTGTGGCAGATGATGATCTGGGCCACCCTGATCACCATGCTCTCGGTGATTGGTGGTCTTGCCGCCAGTTACGGTCCTGATCTGCCCAGCGGCCCGGCCATTGTTATGGTTGCCGGCGCCATCTATCTCCTGATCATGGTCGGCCGGGCCCTGAAGAGCCGATTGCGCTGATCCATGAGCCTCTTGCAAAATGATCTTTTCGTTTTACCTCTCTGTTATGTTTAAAGTTTTCTCCTCGTAATGTCGGATAGATGCCTGCGGTAAAAAATTTACACGCCTTGATTTTGAACGAAAATCTTTGTTGTGCAAGAGGTTCCACTGTTTCACGGTCTGGCAGTTGTTCAGGGCTCTGGCGTTTTTCCCTGATGGTCGTGGGGCTGGTCCCCGTAGGGATGGACGTGCGGGTGGGTGTGGAGCCGAGCCTCGTCGCAGCGGTGCAGGTGGCCATGTGCCAGGGTATAGACGGCCTCGGTGGTCTGGTCAAGAAAATCCCAGTCGTGGGAGATGATGATGTGGGCCTGCTGGAGAGAGCCCAGGATCTGAATCAGTCGTTCGCGGGTGGCCGGGTCCAGGTTGTTGGTGGGTTCATCCAGGAGCAGGAGTTTTGGCCGCATGGCCAGGATGGTGGCCAGGGCCACAAGCTTTTTTTCGCCGCCCGAGAGGCGATGGGTGAGTCGTTCCTCGAAACCAGCAAGCCCCAGATTGTTCAGGGTCGTTGAGGCGATCTCCCGGGCTTCGGCGGCAGATTTTCCAAGATTCAGCGGGCCGAAGGCCACATCTTCCAGGACAGTGGGCGAGAAGAGCTGATCGTCGGAGCTCTGAAAAAGCAGGCCCACGTCTCGCCTCAACCCCCTGAGATCGCGGGCCTTGCTGATGGTTCGTCCTTCCAGCAGGAGTTCTCCGCTGTCGGGTGTGAGCAGGCTGACCATGATCTGGAACAGGCTGGTCTTGCCGCAGCCATTGGGGCCGATCAAGCCCAGGCGCTGGTTGCTCACCTCCAGGTTAAGGTCCTGGAACAGGGGCGTGATACCACCCGGAGGGGTATAGGAGATGTGGCGCAGCTCGAGCAGAGATCGCGTGATCATAAAAAGTTGGTGGCCAGAAGGGTGAGGGCGGTCAGGAGCAGACCAACCAGAAGGGTGAGATCAATGGTTGTCAGGTGGGGCTGAGCCAGGGTGTGGATCTGGCCGCGAAAGCCGCGCAGGAGCATGGCCTGATGGACTCGCTGGCCCCGGTTCCAGGCCTTGATCAGGGTCATGGCCAGGAGATGGGCCACGGTACGGTAGGTGTGGAGGTTGTTGCCCGGGACAAAGCAGCGGAGGCGTGCGGCCCTGAGCAGGCGTTGAAACTCCTGATGGATCAGGAAGATGTGGCGGTAGCTGGCCAGGAAAAGGAAGGTGAGACGCCTGGGGGCACCGAGACCGTCCAGGCCGTGGCCGAGCCTGGCAATGGTCGAAGTCGCGAGCAGGGCCAGGAGGCAGAGGAGTACTCCATTGCTCTTCAGGGTGATCAGAGTGGCCAGGCGCAGGCCCTCGGGGCTGAACTGGAGAGTGGTCGGAATGATTTCCCGGCTGTGATAGGTGAAGGGCAGGGTCAGCCAGAGCAGGAGGGTGAAGGCGTTGACAGCCAGCAGCCGCTGCAGGACCCGGCGACCGTTCAGGCGGGCAGCCAGGACCAGGAGGGTCCCCGTGGCCAGGCCGCAGGCCGCAGTGAGCAGGGACGGGGTCAGGGCCAGAACCAGAGTGAGGGCCAGGGCGGCCAGGACCTTGATCCGGGGGTCGGTCGTGTGCAGGAGGGTGGTGCCTTCGCTGAAGGGTTCGTCGATCATGGTTGGGGCTGGGGCAGAGGATCGAGGTAGATCCAGAGCACGGCCCCCAGTTCCACCTCTTTGGGGTTGCCTGACGGGTCGGGCAGGGTGAAGTTGCCGGTATTCAGGGCGGCAAATCCCCACCAGCCGGGCCAGGGGCAGGTGAAGCTGAACAGGCCCTGGGCATCGGTGATGATCGTCTGGCTGATGTGGGCCTCACTTGCTGCCTGACGGCCATCCTGGTTGTAATATTCCACCTCGACGGTGCTGGCTGGAACCGGCCGGCCATCGAGCAGCACCTGGCCGCGAAAGCTGTTGCCCGCATAGAGCGCAAAGGGACGGACGAGGGGCACGATCTCGGTCTTGAGCCCCAATGGGACCGCCCAGCCCTCATCGCCACCGTAGGCCGAGACGGCCGTCTTGGTGGTGTGGAGTATCAAGAGATCTTCGGCCGGTTCCCAATAGGGCTGCGGCTCCATGACCAGCCAGTGGACGCCGGGACGTTGCGGCTGGAAGGTGAACTGCCAGCCCTGCTGGCCCATGATCGTGGTTGGTTCAAGAGAGGCGCCCAG
>CALENA010000047.1 GCA_937910875.1 uncultured Desulfobulbaceae bacterium
GCCGCATCCTCCTCTTCCCCTGGCCTTCAGCCAACAAGCCGGACTACCAGCTCCTGGTAGAACTGCTCAATTTTGAAAACGAAAATGACGGGACCGCCTACCTGGTGGCTCGCTGGACGCTCAAGGACCAGGAGGGCACGATTGTGCTCCCGGAGAGGCAAAGCCGCCTGCGGATCGTTGCCTGGAATCAGGAGCAGGAAGGGCTGGTTACCGCCCTGAACGAGGTGCTGGAACGTTTCTGCCGGGAGATTGTCCTGGCCATGCAGCCGCTCATCAACAAAGCCCCCCGCTCACAACTGAAGGAGCTGACGGCTCAGCCCCCCTCCCCGCCCATCAACCGGTAGACGACAAAGTGATACGACACGACCAGCACGAACAGGACCAGCAGAAGGGTTGAAAGCAGCATTGCCGTCTTCTGGAAACGATGCACCACCGCGTCAAGGCCGATCCGCGTCGGGATCAATTCAGCCAGGGCCCCACTGATCCCAAAAAAGGCCGCCGGTAGCAGGGTCCCGTAAATCAGCAGACCGATATAGCCATATTCAGGTTTAAGAATACAGAAGGGGCAGTGGTGATAGGGCATGGCATAGATGTATGATGAAAAGATCGTGGTAATGGCCACCAGGGAAACACCGACAAAGAGTAACCAGACCAGCCCGTTCAGCCAGAGCAGCAAGGGGTGCAGACACCTGAGCAGAAATGAGCCACAGAACACCAGCACCAGGGCGATCCCATAAAAAAGCATGCTCAGCGTCCCTTGAGGGACCGCCCCCAGCAGATTGCCGCTGTCCCCGCCGCCCTCACCAAAAACCACGGCACAGCAGGAGGTGATGATATCCGGCTTGAGATTGGCCAGATAAAGGGTTTGGCTGACGACATCAACGGCCAGCAGGGGCAGCAGACAGACCAGGGCAATATATTTGGCCTTGAGGAGCGGATATTGTTCCGAACGGATGTCAAACCCATGGAGGACAATCCAGAAGCCATAAAAAAAGGCGCCCAGGATTTTGAGCAGGAGGGTCGGCATCCCGTATGCATTGGCGGTCAGCGCACCCGTGGCGCACATGGCCCCGCTGATCACCTGACTGAAATGATCGGCGGCCAGCACGAAAAGAAGCAGGGAGAGGATCTGAAAGCCCATGCCGTACTGGACCAGCGTCGAGGAGAGCCAGGTCTCATTCTCCAGGCGAATCTGGCGATTGCTGTCGCTGGCCGGGTCCCACCAGCGCAGGACCTTGACCGCGGTCCTGGTGGCAATAACGGTGAGGATCAGCGCCACCAGGCTGAGCAGACTGAGGGCAAGACTCCAGGCGCTAAGGAACATGGATCTTCCCGTCCTCAATACCAATGATCCTCTCCACAGCCGGGTGCCGGGTAATCAGCTGATCATGGGAGGTCAGAATGATGGTCTTGCCCGCCTGCTGCAGGTCGACCATGATCTCCATAAAGGCGAGACTCAAGGCATGATCCAGGTGGGCGGTGGGTTCATCGGCCAGGATAATGGGGGGATCATTGACCAGGGCCCGGGCAATGGCGACCCGCTGCAGTTCTCCGCCGGAGATCTGGCTGACCGGGAAGTTGGCCCGATGGCCGATGGAGAGCATGGCCATCAATCTTCCGGCCCGCTCCCTGCGCTCCCCTGGTCCGACCCCCAGTGGCATGAGCGGCAGGGTGATGTTCTCCAGAACCGTCAGCCCGGGCAGGAGATTGAAGTGCTGGAAGATAAAACCAATGGTATTAAGGCGATGGATGGTCAGGAACCGATCCGGCATCCGGGACAGGGCCTTGCCGGCAATGGTGGCCCGGCCGCTGGTGGGCGGGAAGACGCAGCCGATGACCGAGAGCAGGGTGCTCTTGCCGGAACCACTGGCCCCCTGCAGACAGACCATGGCATTCGCGGCAATGGACAGGTCGATATCAACCAGGGCCCGCACCTGGTTGGGCCGGTCCTGATTATAGGTCTTACAGACCTTTTCCAGTTCAATCAATGAGGCCGCCATCACACACCTCAGTTCAAGGCCGAGTCGGCCGGGATGATCGCCGCCCGCCAGGCTGGAATGACCGTGGCGGCAAGATACGGAACCACGGTCAGGCAGAGGATCAGCAGTGTTTCACCCAACTCAACAGACGGCCGCAGACGCAAGGCCGGATGGAGCACTGACCAGCCCAGAAGAATAGGCCGAAAGAGACTGGCCTCAAAAAAACTGACGTGGATATAGGCCAGGGTATAGCCCACCACAAACGAGACCAGCGACACGATCACCCCCTCCCAGAAACGCAGGACCAAGACATCAGAGGTCTGCCAGCCGATAATCTTCAGGACACTGATCTCCTTGCGCTCTTCAGGCGTCAGGCCTGAGGCCTTGTCCCAGGCAAAAATAATAAACGAGGCCAGGGCGGTCAGCAGACAGATGGAGGCAAAACCGCTGCGCCAGCCAAAGACAGCCTGATAGGTCTTCTGAACCTGCTGCCTGGTCACCACCCGGGTGTCGGGCAGGAGGGCGGCGATCTTTTTGGCAATGGTCGACACTTCACTGGGATTGGCCACGGTCACACAGAGATCAGTCGCCATATCTTCGGCCATTGCAAACAGGTCCCTGGCATCATCCAGGTTCATGAACAGGGTGTCATAGGTCAAGAGATTGGTTTCGGCCTTAAAGGTCCCGGCCAGGGCAAACGCCTTCAAGCTCAGGTCAGGCCGGAACAGGGAGAAGATCGACTTGTCGCCGCCCGCCACCTCAGCGTTGACCCCCTGCCCGAGCACGACTTCATGCGCTTCGGGCAAGGCCCCCGTATCAATGGCCTGACCAAGCTGGTCACCCAGGGGCATACTGTGCGGATCAAGCCCTAGAATCGTGTAATTAGCCCCGCTTATCTCGTTGAAGTAGTAGCCCCAGACTCGGGGCGTTATCGCCCGAATCCCCCAGATGGAACTCAGTTTTTCCTGATACTCAAGTGGAATCGACTCCTGGCGACCGGCTGTCATCTTCTGGATGGTGATCTCCGGCGCATAGGCCAGCAGGTCAGCGGCGGCATCCGTCAGGGCCCTGGTGGTCATCTGAAATGAGGCCAGGAGAAAGATGACCCCGGCAAAGACCACCATCACCCCCAGGGACTTTCCCCGTCGCCGCCACAGGGAAGAGAGCGAATAATCGATCAGATTCAACTGACGGGCAAAGGAGATCATGGGTGCGATACCGGACTGGCCCAAAACGAGCCGGAGGGAAAATGTTCAATGGCGCCGGGGTGATCCATGACCGGGACCACAAGATCGGTCACGGCAGGATGACGGGTGTATCTCGCCTCAGTGGCCAGGCTGAGATCAGTCAACCCCAGACCGGCGACGGTAATTTTCATGACATCGGCCTCAGCCGCTGACCTGATTCCCTGTTGGTGGTGATGGAGAAACAGGGCGCCGTCGGTCAGGGCCAGCAGCCCCAGGAAGACAAGAAGCATGAGAGAGGGTCGCATGACTTATTTCATCCGCTGGCCAGAGCGCATGGACTCAACCAGTTCAGAGCTGATCGACTCCAGGGTCAAGATGTTCTGTCCATGATGATCCTTGCTGAAGGCCTCTGCCGCAGCCCTGGTGGCAAAGGGCACAAACTCATGGCCCATGGGACCGGTGACATCACTGCCCACCACATAGAAGGCCTCCCGGGCGTCGACTGGCTTGAGGGCATAGTAATCATTTACCTGCATTTCAGTGACCGTGGCGCCTGGTGTCGCCCCATATTTTTGCGGTGCAAAATTGAACACCATCATGTCCTTGACGCCATCAAAATACTTGACCGTCCCATCGCTCATGGTCAGGGAGGCGAGCCAGTTGGGATACCTGGCAACAAACATGCCGCAGACCGCACAGCGGGTCTTCGGCCCAACCACTGTCTCCGCAGCCAGGGCCATTGTGTGAGACGCCATACCAAGCAGCATCAGCAATAGAATGTTCCAGAAAATCTTCTTCATGGTCTTACCTCCTGCGTCATTGGCCTGTTCACATACAGGTGCAAGCTCACAGGCCTCTTTCTCGGAGTCTACGCTTACCTGTATATGGGACATCCTAAACAGTTACACTTCAGTTGTTTTAGCTGCTTTTCAGCATTACGGTGAATAGTTACAAAAACGGCAACAATAGATTGTCCAGCTCTTCCCTGCTCACACCACCCAGGATGGCCCCGATCACCCGGTGCTCCGGGTCAAGAATAATGGTTTGCGGGACGACATGCACCCGGTATGGATCGGCTATCTTTCGCTCAGGATCAAGGACCACCGGAAAGACGATCTCCAGATCATCGACAAATTTCTGCACCTCTTCTGGTTGCGGGTCGGTGTTGATATAGATCACCCCCAGGCCTTTATCCTTGTGCATCCGGTAATATGCATTAAAGACCTGGGTGTCTGCCCGGCAATA
>CALENA010000048.1 GCA_937910875.1 uncultured Desulfobulbaceae bacterium
CATGATCTGCAAAATACTGAATGCGTCGCCATTCAGTATGGGTCTTATCTGAACTATGACACATGAAATAGTGGATGGTAAGGGTAGGGGGCGATTTTTTTGAAAAAAATCTGGCAGGGGAAAAAGACTGTAAAAAGGAGAAATGTTGTCAGGGCAGAAAAGGAAGAGAGGGGAGAGGGAAGAGGCATTGTGCTGGCTGGCATAGCGCGAAAGCCAGGCGTTAACACGTTGACAATGAAAAAAGGGATTCAGGCAGTCAGCCTGAATCCCTTCTGGAAATCAATGGGGTGAATGATGGGACTTGAACCCACGACCTCCTGGGTCACAACCAGGTGCTGCCACCAGCTGAGCTACATCCACCACATAATCTTGTCTGGAAACGATCCCTTATATACCCACTGGGTCTGGGTTTGGCAAGTCCAAAGTTGGTTTACTGGTCGGCCTGACAGTGTTTGCATTTGCTGGCTTTGGCCTTGATCAACTCGGCACAGGCGACACATTCCTTGAGGAAATTGTTCTTCAACAGCTGACTCAGGATCATGTTGCTCTCCTGCTCCAGAGAGGAGTCGCGAAAGGTGTGGTTGCGAATCGGATCGATGCAGGCCAGGTCATTGAGATCCAGCAACAGTCTGAGGGCCTGTCTGCGGTTCTCAATATTGGCGGCCTCATTCAGGATCAGAAACATGGCCGGTTTCAGATCCTGCTGAGCGACACAGGTGGCCAGGGCCTTGACTGATGCCTTTTCCTGCTTGTAGCGATCATTTTGTTTGGACAGGGCTTCAAGGTCGATAATACTGCCCGTGAAGGCCATGGCATTGCCAACCATCATGACATTGCTCTCGGTGCTTCCCGGCATTTCCATGTAGCGATAGGAGGCATGATGGCCGTATCTGGCCTCAATGGAACTCCAGCCATTGATAAAGAGTTTGCATTCATCATTGAGACAGATAAAAAGGACCTCCGATCCCCAGCCCAGGCCGTCACCCACATGGATGGGCGGGGCCTCGCAGCAGGACATGACTGTCTTGCAGTGTGGACAGGTGTGGACTTCATCGATATAGCGTTGAAAATTCTGGATGGCCATGGTGTGTCTCCTTTTGGCAAAGGTCCTTGCGGAAGGTGGTCATTTGCCCTGATTATTGGGGTGGATTCATTGGTGCTGAACCTTGAAATTCTTCGGGTACATCGCATTGCTGTGGATTGGCCCCTGACCAGAGGCCTGGTGTCCCTCAGCCAGGTCCCTTCTGCAACCCTGCATAAAGATACACGAGAAACCAGGCGGCCAGGATAATCAGGAGCAGGCGGTTGCCGGAGCCATTTCTGAAAGGCAAACGGGGCCTGTCGTCTTGATCGCTGGAAGGTTCCATGAGTATGATTCTTTCAGCTACTGGAGGTGCTCAGGACCTCATCAACCAGATGGGCCTGCTTCATCCGGGTCTTGAGGAACGAGGGGGTCAGGTAATCGCGGTTCTGGTCCATGGTCGTGCACAACTCGGCAATCTGGCCCCGTTCCGCCATTTCCATGGTCTGGGTCAGGTTCGCGCAGAAGGTGCGGACAATTTTACGACTGTCGCCTCCCGTGGCCATGATCTCGGCATAGGTTCTGGAATTCTGGCTGTGGACCCGGGCCATGGCCAGAATTCCGTAGAGGGAGGTCAAAGTCGAGTGGCTGCCGATGTCATCGCAGTCAATTGCATGTTCCTTGAGGGTCTTGGCCAGGGCCACTGAAATGATGGTCGGAAGTTTCTGACCAACGCCCATGAGCAGGTCGTGCTTGTTGGGGCTGTCGTGGAAGATCTCGGCTCCATGTTTATAGAGAAAGGCCTCAAATTCCCCGCAAAATCCGCCACTGCGCGGGGTCCGGACCACGGCGGCATTTTTATCTTTCATGGTCAGGGTCTGTGGACCCCAGAGATTATGGACCAGCATCAGCTCAACGCCCTGGGAGGTAACCTCTGTGGCCGTCATGAGGGTATGCTCAGACTCGCCGGCCAGGATGATCAGGGCCTGTCCGTCCTGGAGCAGAGGGCCGTACTGTTCGATGGTGGCTGCGGTGACTGAAATGGGTACGCAGATCATGACCACATCGACCTCGGGGATCATCTTCTCTGGCCGGACCGAGGTGGATCGGCCAGTCAGGATGGTCCGGTATCCCTCGTTTTCCAGGCGATCGGCAAACCAGGAACTCATCTGGCCGGTGCCGATAAAGCCGAAAGTCTTGATCTTTTTGACCCGCATGTCCACTCGGGGAAAGCTGCCCAGGATCTTGATGGAGTCTTCTTCCTGGATAATGTTCTGTTCAAGATTGCGGAGGGCCAAACTGAGGTTGTCATCGCCGATATGGCCTTCGACTTCGAGATAGATCTGCAGCTTCTGGGTCTTGACATCACTTTCCGAGCGCAGATCCAGGATATTGATGCCCCGGCGGGTGAATTCGTTCAGGATATCGACCAGCATGCCGACCCGGTCCTTGAGGGGGCGGGTAATGATGGCCGTGGCATCATAGCCGGTGGGACTGGCTGGATTGGCACCGAGGACTGCATAGCGGGTCCGATTATGGGAGACCACCTCCCGGGCCACCAGGTGGAGATTATGGAGGCGTAGGAGTTCTTCGGAATCAATCACCGCATGGTCGTGACGCCTCTGCTGGTGAATATCAAGAAGGGCGGCCTCCATGTCGTGGACGATCATCAGGGTGGCGTTGGGGTAATGGGCGGCAATGTACTCATCACACTGCTTGAAGACAGAGCCCCGGCCGATGATGACCCTGATCGACTCCTCCTGGACCTCAGAGCTCAGGGTGCCCAGTGAAAGATGGATCGGCAGGACCACATTATCGACCCAGTATCCCTGATCGAGATTCTGCATCAGACGGAAGTATTCTTTGTCATCACCCTCCCGGGTGTTGTAGATGGGAAGAAGGGCAAAATCCACCTGCTCGTCGACAAAGGCGTTAATGACCTCTGAGATATGGTTGAAGAGGCAGAGTTCAGCGTCTGGCGCATATTGACTGGCCGCCTGGCAAGCGTGAGATCCTTGTGGACCGAGGGTGGCGATGGTGATCATGGGGTTCCGGAACTGAGTTGGAAAGAGATGGCTGGCAATCAATAATACTATTCAGAAAACGAGCTGTTCATCCGTCAGAAAATGACCCGGCAGAACAGTAGCTCCCAAAATATACATTGTTGCGCCATTAGGCAAGCGTTGAGCACAAAAAGGAGGGGTGAGAGGCCACTTTAGACAGGAAAGCCACTGCTGACTCGGGCGGGTCATGCCACTCGTGCGGGGAAGATCTGTCTGTCCAGTATGCCCTGAAAAGTAAGGGAATCAGGCTCATCCCAGGAAAGGGCCCTGCCGCACGGAACAGGCCCGATACGGCAGGGTCAAAAAAGTGTTGATCAGGGCCAGAGGAGACTCTTGTGCATCCAGCCCGTAGTGCCCTGGGTGTGTTTAAGCTTGTACCAGTCACCCTTTGTGTCCAGATGTTCCATGACGACTCCGCGCTGAACATTGGCGATAATCGGGTTGTCGGTGCCTGGGCCGGAACGCATGTTAGCCGATTGTTTGGCGTCCACGATCACAGTATCGCCTTTACGGGTCAATGCCGTGAAAATCCAGCCCTTGTCGTTGTCGACATCTGCGACTTCCAGCCACTCTCCATCTCTTTTCAGGACTTTCAGGGGATACCCCTTGAAGACTTCCATGTAGATGGGGTACTTAATGCCGGGACCGGTGCGGATGTTGACACCGTCATTGATGACCGTGACCGATTCAGCCTGTACCAGCGTTGCACTGAAGACAGCAAGAACACCGCCAAGGACAAGGCCTTGAGCCAGAAGACGTATGGGGGAGCTTAATTTCATGGTGATGAGATCCTGTGGTTGTGTGAAAGAATCGTGGACTTGAAATCAGAACGGGAAGGAAATGATCTTCCCTATTGAATACAAAAATATAGCATTGTTTCTGGTTGAAGTCAAACCGCATATCCCGTAAAAAGTGAACTCTTTGCCGAGCCTCCAGGAGAACCGGAATCAGAGGTGATCAAGGTCAGGTCCGGGCTGATTTGCTGGTTCACATCGCCTGCGAGATATGTTAGAGGTAACAAGGTTCTTCGGGTGAGTTGTAAGACCATCTGGGGAGAAATTCCTGAGAAGATCCTGGTGATGATCAGGTATGAAGGTTCGTGACTTTGGCTGGTCAGTCATGGTCGCCGGTGGGCCTTCATATAACAGATTGAAAATAATAATTTATGGTGCGGTGATGAGCGTGACCCCTTTTCTCTATCAGGCAAAAGATCTGTTTGGATGGCTGGTGGACCGCGAGGATCTGGTGATTGTCGATGTTCGGAACAGTAAGGATTTTGCCCGCTTTCAGGTTGAATCCCCCTATCCCTTTGAATTAATCAATGTCTCATATTATGACTTCATGGAACAGGAAGAGTCGTCCGTGGCTCTGGTTCCAAAGGGCAGGCGGATTCGGATTGTCTGTGCCAAAGAGGGTTCTGCAAAATACGTGGCCGAGATCCTGGTGAAGAATGGGTTTACCGATGTCGGCTACCTGGCCGGTGGAATCAAGAGCTGGGGAAATCTGCTGGTTCCCATGGAGATTTATGCTGACAAGGACTATCAGATCTATCAGTTTGTTCGGCCCGGCAAGGCCTCCTGCAGCTATGGCCTGATCTCCAGGGGAGAGATGATGCTTTTTGATCCATCGCGTAACATCGATTTCTATCTTGATTTTGCCGCGGCCCATGGGGCCACAATCCGCAAGACCTTTGAGACGCATCTCCAGGCCGATTACATTTCCGGCAGCCGTATAATCAGTGAACGAACCGGGGCAGAATTCTGGGCCAATGAGGGCGACTTCAAGGGGGCCAAAACCAGCCATCACCCACTGGTCGATGGCGCTGTTCACCAGTTGAGTGCGGATGGAGCACAGGTGCGAGTGGTGTTCACCCCGGGCCATACACCGGGTAGTACCTCCTATGTTATTAATGAGCGGTTTTTCATCTCCGGGGACACGGTCTTTATCCAGTCCATCGGTCGGCCGGATCTGGGCGGCAAGGCAGTGGAATGGGCAGAGCTCCTGTTTCAGACCATCACTGGTATCAAACAGTGGAATCCTGAACTGGTGGTGCTGCCGGCTCATTATATCGACTGGCAGGAGGCCGATAAGCAACTGCATTTCTGCCTGACGTTGGCGGAGGTGATGAAGCGCAATCAGGCCATCTATGCCATTGATCAGCTGGCGGACTTTATCGCCTTTATTGAGCAGAACATGCGGTCGCAACCCCCTGAGTATCGGACCATTCGTCTGGTGAATGGAAATCTCGAGCAGCCCGATGATGAGCAGCAGGAGGTACTGGATCTGGGCAAGAATGAGTGCGCTGCCTCGGCCTATGCCGCGGCCCATGCCTGATCTGCAGCAGGGATAGAGATCATGGCATCCCGGCTGATTCTCCTTCGTCACGGTGAGACCGGTGCGAATGGCCGTTATTTCG
The DNA here is from genome assembly GCA_937910875.1 of uncultured Desulfobulbaceae bacterium. Classification (GTDB taxonomy): domain Bacteria; phylum Desulfobacterota; class Desulfobulbia; order Desulfobulbales; family Desulfocapsaceae; genus Desulfatifera. Next base: position 5,501 of record CALENA010000048.1, read on the forward strand.
GAGCGACTGATATCCCTCTGGCCCAACAGGGCAGAGAGCAGATTGTCTGTCTGGCCCCGCGCGTCCAGAAGATGGGTGTTGATGCGGTCTGGGTCAGTCCCCGTCGTCGTTGTCGTGAGACCCTGGATCTTCTGGCTCTCCCGCACCGGTTTCAGCTGGAAGACGACCTGCGCGAGGTCGATTTTGGTCAGTGGGAGGGATTGACCTTTTCTGAGATGGTCAAGCGAGATCCACTCCTGGTGGATCAATGGGCCCGAGGGGACACAGGTTTTACCTTTCCCGGTGGTGATTCCCTGGTCGCCTTTAACCAGCGGATTGCGCAGGTGGCTGAACGGCTCTGTGATTGTGACGCTGAGACAATCCTGCTGGTCAGCCATGGCGGAGTGATCCGCGGTCTGATCTGCCAATTGCTTGGTCTCTCTCTTAACCAGTCTCTTCTGTTCCAGCAGGCCTCAGGACGATATGCCGTGCTGGATATCCATGACGGACGGGGCGTACTGGTGGGATTCAACCGGGGTGGAGCCTGCTGATGGGACGTCTGGTGCTGATCACAGGCGGGGCCAGGAGCGGTAAGAGCAGCCTGGCCCTGACCCTGGCTGAATCGTCTGCCGGCCCCCGATTTTTTGTGGCCACCTGTCCCTGTATCGATCAGGAGATGGAAGAGCGGATCAGGCGCCATCAGCAGGAGCGTGCCGGTCGTGGTTGGCAGGTCCTGGAGGAAGAGGTGGCCCTGGCTCAGACTGTTCGGGCCTGTGAGCCTGGTGCTGTCGTGCTGGTGGATTGTTTGACCTTGTGGATTAACAATCTCATGTATCTCTTTGAGAAATCAGATAAATCATTTTCTGACAATGATCTCGATGGTCACTGCCAGGAATTACTGCAAGCCATTGCAGACCGTCCAGGGACTGCGATCTGTGTCACCAATGAGGTGGGCATGGGCATTGTCCCTGAGTATCCAGCGGCACGACTCTACCGGGATCTGGTGGGTCGCTGCAATCGTCTGCTGGCAGCGGCAGCCGACGAGGTAATCATGGTCAGCTGCGGTCTGCCGCTTTATCTGAAAGGCCACTCAGGGTTGGAAATAGAGTGATGAAACAAAGTGGCTGAGCGGGCTTCTCACCCCTTCTGCAGCAGGCCCCGCGCTCCTGGTGGTCAGAAAGTGCCCGTCCATAAATGGCCCTTTTGCCCAATATCGGCGTTATGCTTAAAAAATAATGCTCGGAATATCAAACATATGCCTGCGATTATTTTTTTCGCATGCCTTGATCTTGACCAAAATTGCTCATTTATGGACAGACACTAGAAAAGTTTTACGGCATCCCGTTTATGTGACACAATCCCGTTTGAATACAAGCTCGAAGGTTGAAAGGAATGATGAATTTGCTCCAAAGGACTTTGAAACAGATCTACCCGCAGGATTCTGCCTCCCGTGATCAGGCCAGATATCGGCTTGATCAACTTGCCCTGCCGCCCTGGGCCCTGGGGGATTTGATGGATCTGGCAGTAGACCTGGCCGGAATGACCCGCTCGCAGCATCCACCGGTGGCCCGTAAGGCCATTGTGACCATGGCGGGAGATCATGGCGTGGTGGTCGAGGGAGTTTCCAAATTTCCCCAGGAGGTCACCCTGCAGATGGTCTACAACTTCGTCAATGGCGGGGCCGGGATCAATGCCCTGGCCCGTCAGGCTCATGCCGAGGTGGTGGTGGTTGATATGGGAGTCAATGCCGATCTGCGTGAACTGGCGGACCAGGGCAAGATTCTCAATAAGAAAGTGGGGCTTGGAACCGACAATATTGCGGTTGGTCCGGCCATGAGTCGGGCCATGGCCCAGCGCGCCGTTGAATCGGGCATTGATGTGGCCAATCAGTTGTCAGAGCGGATTGATCTGTTTGGCACCGGCGATATGGGGATTGCCAATACCACGCCCTCAACGGCCATTGCCGCGGTGTTGACCGGCAAGGACGTGGCTGAAGTGGCCGGACGTGGGACTGGCCTGAATGATGAGCAACTGGCCCACAAGATTGAGGTGGTGTCGCGGGCCATTGCCGTGAATTCGCCCAATGCCAGGGACGGACTTGATGTCCTGGCCAAGGTCGGTGGTTTTGAGATTGGCGGGATAGCCGGGTTGATTATCGGGGCGGCGGCCAACCGCAAGCCAATACTGGTCGATGGCTTTATATCCACGGCCGGGGCCTTGATTGCCTACGCGATCGAACCCTTTGTCCGTGATTACATCATCTGCGCCCATCGCTCCATGGAACCTGGCCATCGCTTTATGATGGAAAAGCTTGGCTGCAGGCCACTCCTTGATTTGAATATGCGTCTGGGTGAGGGGACAGGCGCGGCCGTGGCCATGAATCTGGTGGAAGCCGCTGTGGCCGTGCTCACGGAAGTTGCCACCTTTTCGGAGGCGGCCGTGGCCCAGTCAGACAAATAGTGGTGACCCGGGAACGACGCATCGGGGATACCGGTCTGATGACCCTGTTTTGTCATCCGCTGGCCACCCTGCTGGCCGCCCTGCGTTTCTTGACGATCTTGCCCGTGAGATGGGGCAGTCGTCATGATGAACGTTTTTTTGCCGCCTCCATCTTCTGGTTCCCGGCCATCGGCCTGATCCTTGGTCTGGCCGCGGCCCTGGTCTGCCGGGGGTTGCTCATGCTGCTCCCTGTGCCCGCGGCAACCGTTGTGGCCCTGTTCGTGCCCATTGTCCTCTCTGGTGGACTGCATCTGGATGGACTGGCGGACAGTGGTGACGGACTGCTCAGTGCCCGGCCTCGGGAGCAGATCCTGGCCATCATGCGTGACAGTCGCATCGGGGCCATGGGCGTGATAGTCCTGTTGGCGGTCCTGCTGATCAGATTCACTGCCCTGGGCAGTCTGCCTGGTTTTCTCCTGTTTCCAGCCCTGATTCTCATGCCACTGGCTGGCCGCACGGCCATTCTGCTCAGCATGGCTTTCCTTCCCTATGCCCGCGAAGGCGGCGGGCTGGGCCGACTCTTTTATTCGCCGGACAGCCGTCTGGCTGCCACCTGGAGTTGCCTGGTGCTGGTGGCCGCAACCGCTGCCCTGACACCAAACTTTATTTTTCAGGTCCTGGCAGCTGTGGTCACTACTGCCCTGCTATTTGGTCTCTGGTGTCGAAGCAAGATTGGTGGCGCCACCGGGGATACTCTGGGAGGCGTCAGTGAGCTGACCGAGACGATTGTTGTTCTGGTGCTGACCGCTTTGTAATGAGTTGATCATCTCCCACTGGTCAATGCTTGATTCAGACCCCGGAAAAGATCGAGATTCACTGTTCAGCAGAGATCGTCATTGGCCATGCCGGACTAACGAACTTTCATGGTTGGTTGTGGCTGGCCAATCTGCTCCAGCTATGCTGATTTGCCTGAAAGGTGGAGTGCAAAATTGTTATGCGTTGCAGGTGTACAGATTGCTTATCTGCTTGACTTTCGGTCTGGTCATGGATATTTTAAGATAACTGATCAATCCAATGGAGCCTGCCATGCGTCTGACCAGACATCTGTACTTCATGTTCGGATTTTTTCTTCTCGTCTCTGTCTCACCATCTCTTGCCGCCCCTCAGGCCGAAGGGCGTCCCCCTGTCTTGTCCATTGAATCTGTTGGTGATCTGACTCTGGAAGAGCTTCCCCTGCTCAAGGAAGAGCTCCTGGTTACCCTGAATTCAGATGAACAGCACTGGTATAAAACCTTTCATGAGGGGCTTCTCTTTTTCAGTGGCTGGAACGATATTACCCGTCGGGTCGTGTCCCAGTTTTCTGCAGAGGAGCAGACAAAGAAATTAGCTGAAATGCAACTCCTGGGCATCAAAATCGGTTATGAATGGAGCAAGGACAACAGTGCGCGCAAGGTGGACAATGACACCCTGCGTCAGTGGGGCAAGGATCTTCGTCGGGCCGCCCGGGAAGATGTGGCCCAGTTGGCCGAGGTCCTGAGCAGAATCGAATCAGAGATCAATCTGATTATCAAGTCCAGTTCCTGACCCATTTAGTCCCGTCTTTCCTCTGCTGTTCACCTGACCGATCTCTTCGGCAGGATCAAATCATTCCCCACCCCTGCAGCATGGTCTGCTCTCCATTTATTCCGTATTAATTTGTGTTGCAACTCCCCTCTTTTTTACCTCTGCCAGGGGCCTGCTGTCTGGCTCAGATCTGGCTTCAGGGGCATGACTCCTGATCACTTCACAGTCGACTGTTCCCTGGTGGAGCAGGAGTTCAAGGCGATCTCGTGGCTGCACCTGCATACTGCTGGTAATCAGCTCGTCTCTGCCACGCCCTGTCTTTTTTCTTCGGGCAATGGCGTAGCCGCGTCCCAGGATGGATAAGGGGCTGACCGCATCCAGCAAAGTGGCCTGATGGGCAAGGTCGGCCCGTTTCTGCTCCATAATTCGCTGGATCAGTGAGGTGAGCCGTGTGCTGGCGAACTGGAGCCGCTCCTGATACATGCTGAGCCGCCGGCTTGGAAGCTGATGGCTCAGGCGCTGCCGGGTGTGGGACAGGGCCTGCTGGCTGTGATCCAGCCGGTTGCCAAGGGCGCGGATCAGACGATCAGTCAGGTGGTCGGTGTGCAGGGTGTAGCGGGTGAATCGTGTCTCCAGTTTCCCGAGCAGCCGCTTGTTCTGGCTGAGGTCCCTCTCTCTTCGGGTCAGCATCTCCAGGATTCGGGCAGTGAGCCGTCTGCGACGATCATGGACCATCAGTTTCAGCTGCCGGACATCGGGGACGAGCTGTTCTGCGGCTCCGGTGGGTGTTGGGGCGCGCAGGTCGGCACAGAAGTCGGCTATGGTGAAATCGATCTCATGGCCCACGGCTGACACCACAGGGATCTGTGAGTGATAGATGGACCAGGCCAGAGACTCCTCGTTAAAGGCCCAGAGATCTTCAAGGGAGCCGCCACCCCGGCAGAGGACGATGATATCGCAATGGTTGAGACGATTGAGATGAGCAATGGCCGCGCTGATCTCTTCGGCAGCGCCCTGGCCTTGAACCCGAACCGGGTAGATGTCCATATCAATGATGGACTGGCGGGTCTGCCAGATCTTGAGGAAGTCATGGACTGCAGCGCCGGTGGCCGAGGTGACCAGGGTGATGCGTCTAGGTTGGGCCGGGATGGCCTTTTTCGACTCGGCATCAAACAGACCTTCAACGGAGAGCCGTTTCTTCAGGGCCTCAAAGCGCAGCTGCAGCAGGCCAGACCCATGAAAATCCACTGTGTCGACGATCAGTTGATAGTTGCCTCGTGGTTCATAGACGGTGATCCGTCCGTGACAGACGACCTGCTGACCGTCCCGCAGCTCTTCCAGGAGGTAACGCTGCTGGTTTTTGAACAGGACTGAGGTCAACTGGGCCTGATCGTCCTTGAGGGTGAAATAGCTGTGGCCCGAATAGGGACGGCGAAGATTTGAAATCTCGCCGCTGACCTGGACAAAACGGTATTCATCTTCGAGCAGGTTTTTAATCTCGCAGGTCAACTGGCTGACCGTGAGTGTCTGGGGTAATTTGTGCATGGGGGGGGGGTGAACTCTCCTGGATGTCTAATCAACGGGGTACATCGTTGATCCGTTATCTGTGTCGTTATGGTATGTCAGTATTTTCCGCGTCCCTAAGGGAAAAATTGAGTCGTGGTAGGGTTTGCGAATGGACATGATGTGATTGATCGAGTAAAATTCGCGAAGCTCGGGACTTGAGTTTCTTGAGAATAAGTAACGATCCCGCTACGACACAGAAAAGAGAATAAGCTGCGAACGGTAACTGGCTGGCGCTGCCTCATTTCCAGGCATGCGCAGACTCCGAAAAAGAGGCCTGAGGACCGTCCTCCTGTCAGTAAAGAGGCCAATAACGCAGGAGATGGCGTGGAGCTGATTCATAACGAGAATAAATTGTTTGACCGAAAAGGTAAAGGGTACTTTGAAAAAGATGTGCGTCTGATCACAGTCGAGGGAAGGGCAGGCCAACCAGTCGCTCAGGGGCAGTGCGTGTTTGCTGCTTGTCCCATTGATGATCCCTCAGCTGAACGGACATTTTTTCAGGGCCGGCAAAAAAATAATCATGGAGGAAGGGTATGGCAGAGCAGAGCGCGTTTAATCGAAAACAGGTGGAGGCCGAGGCCTATGTGCAGCCGGAGGGCCTGCTTGATCACCTGAACCTGCCCCCGGGTTTTGTCCGTTTTATTCGGCGGAATCTAAAGACCCTGCAGATCACGGGTATTATTCTTGCGGTGATCGTGGTTACAGGCAGTCTCTATGATTCATATCGCACCCAGAAACGTGATAAGGCCGCCGCCTCTCTGGCCGCCGCCGTCTCTTTGGCCGGTGATGAACGGAATGCGGCCCTGCAGACCATGGAGAAAGACTTTTCCGGAACCCCGGCGGCCCAGTGGGCCCGGATCGAATTGGGCCATGCGGCCCTGCGGGCAGGTGATTTCAAGGGAGCTGTTGCGCAGTATGATGCGGTGCGCAAGGACATCAATACCCAAAACCCCCTGTTTTCCCTGTTGACCTATGGCCTGGCCCAGGCTCACGCTCAGGCGGGAGAGAGTGAGGCGGCGCTTGTCGAATTCAGGGCCCTGCAGAAGACTTTCGGCTATGAGGGGCTCGGGTATTATGGGGTCGGCTCTGTCTTTGAGGTGCAGGGAAAAGCCGACCGGGCCCTGGCTGTTTACGAGGAGTACTCAGCCCTGTTGATGAGCCGGCCAGGAAATGAGTCTGAACAGCAGCAGGTGGATGAGAAGATTACCCGGCTCAAGGCGCTGATGTGAAACTGATCCAAACGCCTCGGGAGATGCTGGCCCAGGCCAGGATCTGGCGGGAGCAGGGGCTGACCATTGGTCTGGTGCCGACCATGGGCTGGTTTCATGAGGGGCACCTCTCGCTCATGCGTGATGCTTTGAATCGGGCGAACCGGGTGGTGGTGTCCCTGTTTGTCAATCCCATCCAGTTTGGACCGAGTGAGGATCTGGCCGCGTACCCCCGGGATCTGGAACGGGACCGGAAACTTGCGGCAGCAGAGGGGGTCCATGTCTTGTACGCCCCGGAGGCCGCTGCCATGTATCCGCAGGGGTTTCAGACATCCATCCGTGTGGCCGACCTGAGTTGTGGATTGTGCGGGCCCAGCCGACCTGGCCATTTTGATGGGGTCTGCACCGTGGTCATGAAACTCTTTCAGCAGACCCGGCCCCATTTCAGCATCTTTGGCGAAAAGGATTTCCAGCAACTGGCCGTGATTCGACGGATGAGCCGGGACCTGGATCTGGATATTGAAATCATCGGTCATCCCATTGTTCGGGAGGCCGATGGCCTGGCCATGAGCTCTCGCAACATCTATCTCAAGGGGCAAGAGCGGCAGCAGGCCCTCTCTCTGGTCCGAACCATTGACTATGCGCGGCAACGAGTGGCCGAGGCTGCCCAGCCCCTGGTGGTCAGGGATCTGCTGGCCGAACTTGGAAGTCGATTGGTCCATGAACCCGGCTGTCGCGTCGATTATGTGGCCATTATTGATGAGACAACCCTGCGTCCGGCAGAAACGGTCAATCCCTCCTGCCGCCTGCTGCTGGCCGTGAAGATCAATGATCGGGTACGTCTGATTGACAACGCACCTCTGGGGGGATGGAATGAAACTGCAATATAAGACATCTCTGACCATGACCGTTCTGTTTTTGATCCTTTTTGCAGGCATTACCGGAATGTTTGATTTTTACAATCATGAAACGGTCCGCCGTCAGGTCCAGAACAACTATGAGGATATTGCCCAGACCGTTGCCAATCATGCCGAAGTCCACCTGCTGAGCAGTGCCGATGTCTCTCAAACCATTTCCTCGGCCCCACTGCTCACAGAGGCCCTGATTGCCAGTAACCGTGCATATGAATCTCTTGATGGCGATCAGCGTCAAAAACAAATCGATGATTTGGATCGGCAGTGGCAACAGACTAAGGACCCGGCCGCTCCTTTTATTCAGGCCTATCTGAACACTCCGGCCGCCCGGTATCTCAGCTCCCAGCAAGATCTCTTTCCGGGGCAGTATGGTGAGATCTTTCTCACCAACCGCTACGGGGCGATGATTGCCACCACCGGCAGACTGACGACCCTGGCCCATGGCCATAAATATTGGTGGCAGGCCGCATTTGCTGAAGGACGTGGACGGATTTTTTTTGATGACCGTGGGTTTGATACCAGCGTCGGTGGCTATGTGCTCGGGGTCGTGGTTCCCATCAGGAATCAGGGTGAGATCATCGGGATTCTCAAGTGCAACATCAATCTCCTGGGCCGTCTGACCCATCTCCTGGAGGACTTCAAGCTTGCCCATGGTGGCGAACTGCAGATCGTCCGTTCCAGTGGTCTGGTGGTGCTGCGTGAGGGACTTGAGCCCCTGAGTGAGACCCTGCCCGGATCATTTCATCCTCATCTCCAGAAGAGGGTGTCCGACGCATTCTTTTATAAGGGTCCTGATGGTTATGATCAGCTGATCGCCACTACGCCCATTGCCATCACCAAAGGTTCTGACACGTATGGCTTTGGTGGCAGTTACAAGTCCATGGACCACATCAAGGGTAATACCGGTGAGGCCTGGCATGTCCTGATCAGCGTTGGCCAGGAGCTGGTCTATCATGAAGCCCATGTGACCACCCGTGCCTTGGTTTATCTAGGACTGATTCTGCTGGTCTTTGTCCTGCTGATTTCTCTGTACTGGGGGCGCTGGGTTGCCCGACCGGTGGTTGAACTGGCCCAGGCCGCCAGAAAGATCGGCGCCGGCCATCTGGAGACCCGAGTCCATGAGATCGGCCGCGATGAGATTGGCGATCTTGCCCGGGCCATTAATGAGATGAGCTCCAGCCTTGCCCGGAATATGGCCTCACGTCGGGAGCTGGAACAGGAGGTAACTCTGCGCAGCAAGGCCCAGGCCGAGTTGGAACGGCGGGCCATTGTTGATGAATTGACCGGGGCCTATAACCGCCGCTATTTTGCCGAGGCAATGAACAAAGAGATCGCCCGGGCCGGACGTTATGGTCAGCCCTTGTCTCTGTTGATGTTTGATATTGATCATTTCAAGAAAGTGAATGACATCCATGGACATGATGCAGGAGACAGGGTCCTGATACAGTTGGCAGAGCTGGGGATGAATATTGTCCGGGAGCAGGACTTTTTTGCCCGCTGGGGTGGTGAGGAATTCGTGGTGATCCTGCCGCAGACAGATCTGGCCGCGTCTACTCTTTTTGCCGAGCGTCTGCGGCTTATGGTTGAACAAGCTGATTTTAAAAAGCCGGCTCGGCTGACCATCAGTATCGGGCTGGCTCAATTAGATTCTCTTGAGCAGGAAGATGACCTGCTCAAGAGGGTTGATAATGCCCTGTATAAGGCAAAACAGTCCGGCCGTAATTGTGTGGTCGCCGGTTGAGATAATGAATTAAAGAGCGCGGAAGGACGCGATAAATATGTTACGCCAAATGTTGAAGGCCAAGATCCACCGGGCCACGATCACTGAAGCCGATCTGAACTATGAGGGCAGTCTGACCATCGACCGCGACCTGCTTGAGGCCCTGGATATTACCCCCTTTGAACGGATCAAGGTGTACAACATCAACAATGGTGAGCGTTTTGACACCTATGCCATTGAAGGACCGTCCGGCAGCGGAGTGATCGGGCTCAACGGTGCGGCCGCCCGCAAGGGCATGGTAGGCGATCTGATTATCATTGTAACCTTTGCCTGGTATTCCGATGAAAAGCTGAAGAATTATCGTCCGGCCATTGCCCTGCTGGATGAAAACAACAAGATCAAACAGATGATTGAAAAATAGGAAAGGAGGCTCGTCTTTCTGCCATTGTTTCGCCATCAGGCATCAGGCGTAGAGCAGGAAAAGGCAACAGTTTTATGGCAGACAACCGTGGCCAACGCTCTCTGATCGAAGAAACTCTGCAGGGTATTGTTGAACGGGTCACCTTTCACAGTGAGGTGACCGGGTGGTCTGTCCTGCGAGTCAAGTGTTTTCGTGAGCATGAATCGGTCACGGTCACGGTCCACCAGATGCGGGTCTTTGCCGGCGCGACCATCAAGTTTTATGGAAGCTGGACCACCCACCCCAGGTTTGGGCGCCAGTTTAAAGCGGTTCGGGCCGAAGAACAGAAACCGGCCACCAGTGCCGGGCTGGAGAAGTATCTGGGCTCGGGCCTGATCACCGGGGTTGGACCCAAGACCGCCCGCAAGATCGTCAGCCATTTTGGCGCTGGGACCCTGGAGGTCTTTGAGTCCCGGATTGATGATCTGCTTGAGGTACCCGGGATTGCCAAAAAAAAACTGGCCGGAATCAAGAGTGCCTGGCAGGAACATTGCGCCGTCCGCGAGGTGATGATTTTTCTCCAGGGGCATGGGATCTCAACCCTCTTTGCCGTTCGTATCTATAAGAAGTATGGCGACCAGGCCATTGCCCTGGTTCAGGAAAATCCCTATCGCCTGGCCCAGGACTTTTATGGGATCGGCTTTTTCTCCGCCGACAAGGTGGCCCTGGCCCTGGGGGTTCCAGTCGACTCCGGACTTCGAGGGATGGCAGCTATTGCCCATGTCCTGGCTGCCGCCCGTGAACAGGGCCACTGCTTCCTGACCCGCGCCCAGATTCTTGCCCAGGTGAGTGAACTGCTGGACCTTGATCCGGGCGCGCGACTGGACGCCTATCTGCAGGAGATGGCGGCAGGGCAGGAGATCAAGGTCAGGCAGCTGTCCATCGATGGTGAGCCGCCTCTTCCCTGTTATTACAATCGCAGCCTCTACTATGATGAACAGCAGACGGCTGACTTTCTGGCCGCTCTGTGTCTGCCGCGTCCTGTTGAACTGGCAAAACTGAGGTCCTGGCTGCAGCGATACTCTCAGCATCAGCAACTGCAGCTCAGCCCGGACCAGCAGGCCGCCGTTGAGGGTATTGTGGCCTGCGGCTGCTCGATTCTGACCGGTGGTCCCGGCTGTGGCAAGACCACGACCACCAGGACACTGGTGGCCCTTATTCAGTCCATGGGCGAGCGTATTTTCCTGGCGGCGCCCACCGGTCGTGCCGCCCAGCGCATGGGCGAGGTGATCGGGCTTGAAGCCAGGACCATCCACCGCCTGCTTGAGTATCAGAACGGTCGCTTCAAGTATAACCGTGACCATCGTCTGGCCGTTGACTGTCTGATCGTTGATGAGTGCTCGATGCTCGACATCAGTCTGGCCGTGTCTCTGCTTGCTGCTATCCCTGAGGGTGCACGTCTGGTCCTGATCGGAGATGCTGACCAGTTGCCTTCGGTGGGAGCGGGCAACGTGCTGGCCGACCTGATTGCCTCTGAGCGTATTCCTGTTTTTACCCTGAAGACGGTCTTCCGTCAGGCCGGTGAATCACTGATCATCCGCCATGCCCATGCCATCAACCGTGGTGAGGTCCCTTTTATTGCCTCGCCTTTCAAGGAGCCGGGACTGTGGCAGCAGCAGGTGGACTGTCTCTTTATTGATTCCAGCGAAGCCACCCAGGCCCAGCTGCGGCTCATTGCCCAGGCCCGGGACTATCTGCGGCTTAGTCAGGAAGAGATTGAACAGGAGTATGGCCAGGGGCAGTTGTATGCAGAGCCTTCAGAATCGCCCGGAATGAGGCTTGGTGAGCCTCAACCTGAACATTCTCGTTCTGCCTCTTCTGACTATACCGGAGGGGTTGACCTGGGTCTGCTGCAGAGTGCGGAAAACCAGGCCGATGAACTGCGGGCGGTCCTGAAAAAGGTCCATCCCTGGTCGTCGCTCTACTATGGTTTGACGGCCCGTGAAGTGATTCTGCGCCTGTACAATGAGTGGATTCCCAAGTACTTTGGCCAGGATTGCGAGATCCAGGTCCTGAGCCCCATGACCCGTGCCAGTCTCGGGACCGCGGCCCTGAACCGCGACCTGCAGCGGGTGGTCAACTGTAAGGGCCTGCAACAGGGGCAGCTGGTCCTTGGTGAGCGTGAATTCCGGGTGGGCGACCGGGTGATTCACCGGCGCAACAACTATGATCTTGGGGTGTTTAACGGTGATATCGGCGTGATCAGGGCCGTGAATACCATTGACCTGAGCTGTCGGGTGTCTTTTTTTCCTGACCAGCGGGAGGTGGAGTATCAGCGGGACGAGATCAGTGAACTGGATCTGGCCTATGCCATCACCATCCATAAGTCTCAGGGGAGCGAGTTTGACTGCGTGATCATCCCGGTGGTCAGTCAGCATTTCAAGATGCTCTATCGCAATCTCCTCTATACCGGCCTGACCCGGGCCAGGAAACTGGCGGTCCTGGTGGGAACTCGTCAGGCCCTGGGCATGGCGGTCAGAAATCAGGACACCTCCCGTCGCCAGACCGCATTGGCCACTCTGCTTCGGGAGCGGTGTCCGGAGTGTTTTTAAAGAATCATAAATCCCCTTAAGGGAAAGAGAAGGAGAAGTTTATGGAATATCGCAGCGGTCGTCTGGGACGGGTCATCATGGCCCGTTTTGACCATGATGATGATCTGCTTGAGGGGCTGAATCAACTCTGTCTCAAGGAAAATCTCCGCCAGGCCTGGTTTCAGATCCTGGGGGGTGTGGGACGGGCCGGAGTTGTTACCGGCCCCCGGGAACCGGTCATGCCCCCGGACCCGGTCTGGGCGGAAACCGCCGGGGCCCAGGAGGTCATCGGCAGTGGCAGTGTTTACTGGGACGGTGAAGAACCCCGTATTCATCTGCATGCCGCGTTCGGGCATCATGGAAAAACCATGACTGCCTGTGTTCGCCGTGATACCCGGGTCTATCTGGTCCTTGAGGTGATCATTTTTGAAATTGACGGCATTGAGATCAGCCGACCCTGGTTTGAACAGGGTGGCTTTAATCGTCTTACATTTGGTTGAATTATGGAAAATATCAGCAGGTCTGAGCAGAAGCGGCGTTATCGTCAGGTGGAGGAACTCGCTCGGGAACTCAGTGAACTCTCTGACAGAGATATTAAAAAGTTACCAGAGGGCGTCGACCTGATCCTGGAAGAGGTGCGGACCATCCGTGGCCTGAGGACCGGGGCGAAGAAAAGGCAGATCAAACACCTGTCAAAACAGCTTCATCTGGTGGAGTTGTCAGGGATTTATGAATTTCTCAGGACGAGAAAGGGCTCGCAGCTTCAGGAACAGAAAAAGTTTCATCTGGCCGAACGGTTGCGGGATGATCTGATTAATGAGGCCATGGATGACCATGATAAGTGTCGGGCTGGAGAACTGGTATGGGAGCCCAGCTGGAAAAGTGCGGCCATTGATCAGGCGATTTCAGCCCACCCGGGCCTGAGCGAAATAGAGCTGCGCAAATTGATCCATCAGTATGTGCGCACCCGGAACATGGTCTATTACCGGGAGCTGTTTCGGTTGATCAAGACGTCCCTGGAACAGGAGGAGCGGCAGCAGAAGATGGGGAGTTGATCAGCGAATCTCGTTGCTGTCAACGTAGGCATAGGCACTGTGTTTGTGGATGGACTCGAAGCTTTCAACCCCGGCCGAGAACCAGGTGATGCCCGGGTGTTCAAGGGCGGCAAGCGCCACCTTGCGGACCACATCCTCCACAAACATCGGATTGTTATAGGCCTGTTCGGTGACATACTTCTCGTCTGGTCGCTTCAGCAGGGCATAGACCGGGCATGAGGCCGACTTTTCAATCAGTTCGATCAGATCTTCAACCCAGATAAACTTCTTGAACTTGACATCCAGGGTCACTTCGGCCCGCTGATTATGGGCCCCGGCGCTGCTGATTTCCTTGGAGCAGGGGCAGAGGGTGGTGACCGGGACCTGGACTCGGAGGATGAAATCTTCATCCTCACCCACTCCGCCGATAAAGGCGCAACTGTACTCCATCAGGCTCCGGGTGTGGCTGACCGGGGCTTTTTTCTCGATGAAATAGGGGAAGCTCATCTCCACCCGGGCACTTTTGGCCTTGAGGGTCGTCTTGATTTCGTTCAGGAGCTGGGAGAAGATGGTGACGCTCATCTCATCCATATAACGGTTCAGGGCCGCGGTAAAGACGCCGACGCAACTCTCCCGATATTCTTTCGGCATGGCCGCCTGGAGGCTGACTGTGGCCACGCTGTCCTGGAGACCGCCTTTTTTTTCCCGAATCCGGACCGGCAGTTTGATATCCTTGATACCGACTGTCTGGATATTGATGGTGTTCACGAGGTCCGCAGGCGGTTGGAATCACGTACGCCCAGATTGGTGTAGATCTCCTGGGTCGCTGTGGATGAGTTGAGGGTAAAGAACTGGATGCCGCGGACCCCGTTGTCAAGCAGGTCGCGGATCTGTTCCGTGGCCCAGTGAATGCCCACCCGTTTGACATAGTCATCGTCCTCGGCCCGTTCAACCGCGCGCAGGAGACGGGCCGGAATCCGGGCGCCACCGGCCAGTTCCGCCGTACGGATCAGTCCGGTTTTCGAGGTCACCGGCATGATACCGGCAATATTCGGGACATGGATGCCGGCCAGTTCGCAGCGTTCGCAGTAGTCATAAAAATCCCGATTCTCAAAGAAGAGCTGGCTGACGATATAATCGGCTCCGTTGTCCACCTTGGCCTTGAGGTAATCAATTTCCTTCAGTCGGTTTGGGGTCCCGGGATGTCCTTCGGGAAATCCGGCAACGCCCACACACATGGCTGGAAAATGTTTTTTGATATAGGCAACCAGGTCGGCTGCATGGTCAAAGCCATCGATTGGTTCCACAAAGTCGTTGGCGCCCTGGGGCGGATCACCACGCAGGGCCAGGATGTTGTTGATCCCAGCCTCACTGTACTTGTCGAGGATGGTATGGATTTCAGAGCGACTGGAGCCGACGCAGGTCAGATGCGAGACAACGGTGATATTGGTCTTTTCCTTGATCCTGACCACCAGGTCATGAGTCCGGTCCCGAGTGGTGCCGCCGGCCCCGTAGGTGACACTGACATAGGATGGGCCAAGAGGCATCAGGTTGGAGATGGTCTCCAGCAGGCGATCAGCAGCCGCATCTTCCTTGGGAGGAAAAAATTCAAAACTGAAGGTGGTTTTATGACTTTTAAGCAGGTCTCTGACAAGCATGGCTGCTCCTGAAGATGGAGGTTTGTTGGCTTTGTTTATGGTGCATCTGTTCACCTGACTGTCAAGAGATCGCCTGTGGTGATAGGGGTCGCTGGTGGGGCAGATGGCATTGTGGGCAGTACGGACACGATGTCCTGGAAAAACTCTAATTCATACTCCTTTTTACCGGCATCGACAACTCTCTTTTTGACCCGCTTGCTGAGCCCAGGAGTTCCAATTTTCGCTTTTGCTGATCTCGAGGATGGACTATGGTGACACATTTTCATATAGATTGTAAAATATTTATCTGATCAGGGGTGAGGGAAGGCAGGGGCTGGAAGGTCTCTGGCCGGCTACGCTTCGCCCGAAACATGAACGGCGTTCCGCCGCCCATGTTTCAGATACGCCGGTCAGAGACCTTCCAGCCCCTGCCGGGCCAGTCTCGTTATCATGAAACCTATTTTTTAAGATCTCGAAGAATAATTATCTAAAGAGTTCCCTTCTTCAGGGAGCCTCAACAGGGAGAAGAAAACATGTATCTGTTTGAAACGCAGGAGGGGGACCGGTGGGTTTGTATCAGCTGTGCCCGGGATGAGTCAGAAAATATAAAGAAGGATGGCTGGGAACTGGTCATGGAAAAAGACGAGCCCATGCTCCGCTGTTCCCTGTGCAAGGGTCCTGATTACGAGATGGAAGATTAAGAGGCGACAGGTAATGTATCATGCCCCAGGTCTGAGAAGACCTGGGGCATGATACATAAAGTGGTCAGAATTTGGAATCCACCAGTGGTTCTTCAATGGTCAGATCGATCCAGCGTTGATCCCACCATTCCAGCGGAGTCACAAAGATCCCGTTGATCAGGATGGAGAAATGGAGATGATCGCCGCCGGCCATACCCGTGGTCCCGGTGTTGCCGATGATGTATCCCTGGTCAACTTTGTCACCGACAGCAACCTTGATCTGGCTCATGTGTGAATAGAGGCTGAACAGGCCCTGGCCATGGTCTAGCATGACCATCTTGCCGTAGATTCCCAGATAATCAGTAAAGATCACCCGACCGGCTCCAGCGGCCTTGATATTGGCATTCTGGGTTGACGCGAGATCCATGCCCAGATGGGTCTGCTGATCGATGGGCTGATTGTTGTAAAGATATGTCCTGCGGTCAGCGAACTTGGCGCGGGTCGCCCCGGCCATGCGCAGAAAGCGGCCACTCCACATGCGTTCGGCGGTCGGCTGGGCGCAGAGATCATGGATGGTCTGGTTGTTGGCCTGGCGAATCTCGCGGTTGGCATAGAGGTATTTGGCAACCGGGTCGCCCGTCATTTCGGGATAATGCTGCTCAAACTCGGGAATTTTCTGGTTCAGGAAGTTGTCTCCCACCGAGATCTGGTCGTGCTTTTCCGGGATGGCCTGATAGGTGATTTGGACGGGTTTGTTGATGATGTTCCCAGCCTGATCGCGGGCCACAAGCATGCTTTCATTAATTGCCGGGGCATCGTAGGGGAGGCCAATGAGGGCGTTCTGGGTGCCCTTGCGGCCATTGCTGACCGGGAAGCCGGGATGGAAATTGCCATCGATGACCACACCGTGGCTGACGGCATCTTCTGAAACACGATAGATCACAAGTCCTGCACTGCCTGGTTTGAGGGTGCGACTGGTGTGGACCAGTTCGATCTGTGGCGGAGTGGAATCAATGATGATTGTCCGGCTCAGTTGTGTGGTGTTGCCTTTGAGCAGATGCCTGAAGGAAAAATCTCTGGCCTGAATGGTGATGACGGCCTCGCCGTCGGTCAGGTCCAACTGACCAGGGATCAGAACCACGGTTCGCTGATGGTGGTCGGGACCAGCCTTGCCGGTATAGCCCTCCCGGGTATAGTTCTGACTGTACAGTTCTTTTACCTTTTGTCCCTGGCTGACGGTCGCCATGATCTCTTGCAGGCCCAGACCCTGGTCTGTGACGGTGATGGAGAGGATGGCCTCGTGCCCGATGTACTCAGGGGTTGCCTCCAGGGAGATGATCGGGCTTGCCTGCTCGAAAAGAATCCGGGCCGCATAGACACCGACCCCAATCAGGAGCAGGGCGAAGATGGTCAGAATAGGGCCTAGAAGCGGCCTCTTGCGTTTGGTCGTGTAAATCCGGGATGCCATGGAATATCAGGGTCCTCTGTGTGGTTGATGGTGTGGCGGGTTACCCCTGCCAGCTGATTTCGTATTTTTCGACGTGGAGATTTTTGGTCGGGACAATGGTCAGTCGCTTGCCGGTGGTCAGTTCCAGTTGGATGGTGACCGGTTCTTCTTCCTTGAGAAGCATATCCGCCACCCGGGGGTGGACATTGAGGGTAATATTTTTGCCGCCATGGCGATTGGCGTCACGGGATATCTTGCGGAAGATCTCATAACAGATGGTCCGGCGGGACTTGAGCATTCCCTCTCCGGCACAGTAATGGCAGGGCTCACACATCATCTGGGCGAGATTTTCACAGCTCCGTTTGCGGGTCATCTGCACCAGTCCAAATTCCGAGAGCTTGAGGATGTTGATCCGACTCTTGTCTTTCTTGACTGCCTCCAGGAAAGAGGTGAAGAGTTCTTCCCGGTGGGCCGGATCTTCCATATCGATAAAGTCAATGATGATAATCCCGCCAATATTGCGGAGTCGCAGCTGGTAGGCGATTTCCTTGACCGCCTCCATATTGGTCTTGAAGATGGTCGCCTCAAGGTCGTTCTTGCCCACATAGCGACCGGTATTGACATCAATGACCGAGAGCGCCTCGGTAGTCTCGATGATGATGTAGCCGCCTGAGCGGAGCCAGACCTTTTTTTCGATGGCCCGGCTGAGTTCGACCTCGATGCCGTGCGCCTCGAACAGGGGGACGGCCCCCTGATAAAAACTGAGCCGGTCCTGCAGCTTGGGGGCAAAGGTCTGGACAAAACGGTTCAGGCGGTCAAAGGTCTCCCGGTCATCAATGATCAGGTTGCCGACCTCGGGGCTGAGCAGGTCGCGGACCGTGCGCAGGGTGATGTCCAGGTCCTCATACACCAGCGAGGGCACCGATGAGCGACCAGTGATATCCTTGATTTCATCCCAGAGCAGGAGGAGAAACTCCATGTCGGCCTCAAGCTCTTCTGAGCTTGCATGTTCGGCCACGGTCCGGACAATGAAGCCGGTCCCTCTGGGGCGTAAACGCTCGATCTTCTCACGCAGTGTCTGGCGGATGCCCTCGTCATCAATCTTGCGAGATATGCCGATGTGATCGGTGAGCGGCATGAAGACCAGGTTGCGACAGGGCAGGGTGACGTGGCAGGTCAAGCGGGCGCCTTTGGTACCGATGGGATCTTTGCCCACCTGGACCAGGATCTCCTGTCCTTCACTGAGCAACTCTTCGATGTTCATGCCCGTGACACGGCGCATGTCGTTATCGGTGGCTGCTGAGGCAAAGTCGTATTTGCCGCAGGGCTGATCGCCGCCCATCATCCGTTTTTCCAATTCACTCATGGTGATGTGGACGTCATCCACATACAGGAAACCGGTGCGATCCAGTCCGATATCGACAAAGGCCGCCTGCATTCCAGGAAGGACACGGACGACCTTGCCCTTGTAGATATTTCCCATGAGCCCTTTTTCAGCGGGGCGCTGCATGTGGAATTCAACCAGCTGGTCATTTTCCACCAGGGCGGTCCTGACTTCATAGCTGGTTGAGTTGATCAGTATCTGTGAGCTCATAGTAATTGATAGAGAATTATGGGAGATGAATCTGGAGACTGAAATCTCTCAGACATCCTGTGACAGCGGATGGCCAAGAGATAGATGTGAACAGCATTGAGTATAACTTTTATATAATACTAGATGGCCGGTAAAAATCATCTCTTAATTTTGTTTTGTGGTACAGTTTGCTTGGCATCTGTGTTGATTTTGATGTAGAGTAGTAAAAAATACCAAAAAGAATTCGCAAATTTTTTGACCCAAGGAAGATGGTCTTGATGATTATTATATGATACACATTTTATCTTTGAATTTAACATAATGAGAAGAGAAGCCATCCCCTATATCGCCTATTATCTCATGGGGATATTTCATATTGTGACCCTGATGGCGGGCTTTGATGTCTGGTTTGACGGGAGGTTCTGGTTTCTGAAGTGTGTGCTTTCGGCAACAATTGCCTTTATCCCCATCATCAGTACCGGTGTCGCCGTCTTTGCCGCGGTGAGCGCCTGGGGCTGGACCTGGCTTGCGTCTCTGACGGTATATATCTGCCCCATCGCAATCATCGCGGGACTGATCTGGCGCCAGAATGAAATCGAGTATTGCTGGCGGACCCGGGAAGAGCTGAAAAAGAAGGTAAAGCGTATTCTGGTCAACGAGTAACCTTCCTGTTTCAGGCAAGAGACGGATCACGCTGCCCGAGTTGTTCCTGCCCCAGCAGTGCCGCTGATGCGCGGCAGTCATTATCAATAAAGGCCATGTGTTTTGAATGAGTCACCGGGGCCTGTCTCTGTTATTATCCCCACCTGGAATAGAGCTCCGTATCTGGAGCGGGCCATCCATTCTGTCCTGCGTCAAACCCTTCCCTGTCAAGAAATCCTGGTTATTGACGATGGCTCCACGGATCAGACTCCTGGTCTGATCGAGGAACTCTCGGCTCAGTCCGCAGTCCCGCTCCGCTATTTTTTTCAGGAGAACCAGGGGCCGGCCGCAGCCAGGAATCTGGGTGTCCGGCATGCCCGTTTCCCACTGATTGCCTTTCTCGATTCCGACGACCACTGGCACAAGGACAAATTGTCCCACCAATATACGGCCATGGCAGCGGAGCCGGGGTATCTGATCTCGCACACCCGTGAGCGATGGCTGCGTCGCGGGGTTCACCTCAACCAGAAAAAGAAGCATATTCCGCGCCACGGTGATATCTTTGTCCACTGCCTGCAACTCTGTGCAGTGGGGATGTCAACGGTCATGGTGCGGCGTGAACTGTTTTCCAGGATCGGCACTTTCAATGAGGAACTGCGCTGCTGCGAGGATTATGACTTCTGGCTGCGGGTCAGCGCCAAGCACCCGTTTCTCTTGATTGATACCCCTCTGACCGTGAAAGAGGGGGGACGCAGTGACCAGGTCTCGGTCCAGTATCAGGTGGGGATGGATCGCTTTCGGATTCAGGCCCTGATGGCCCTTGTAAATTCCGGCCAGCTCACGCCTGAGCAGCAGCTCCTGGCTCGCCTTGAATTGCATCGCAAGTCACTGATTTATGGTCAGGGCTGCCTCAGGCATGGCCGGGTCGAAGAGGGACAACAGTTTCTCGAATATGCCCGCAGGTACCAATCCTGAACGGAACTCGTTGATCAGAAAGTTCATCGGAGCCCATGGCTGGTTACTGGCGGTCGAACTATAATTCTCTGTATCTGACCAGAAATGAAAAGAGGCAGGAGCAGGAAGGTCCCTGGCCGGCGTATCTGAAACATGGGCGACGAAACGTCGTCCATGTTTTGGGCGGAGCTTAGCCGGACAGGGACCTTCCTGCTCCTGCCGGGCCAAGCTCACCCCCATAAACTTGTATATTTAAATCTTTGCTAACGCGCCACTCTTAACCAACTCTTTTCCCGATGCCTACGACTCGCACCTCTACCCCATCAAACTCCTGGGCTGACCCCTCCCGTTTTGTCCGCTTTCTGCATGTGGAAGAGTCCTGCCTCGACCTGCCCTATACCCGGGAGATCATTGCTCGCTCCGGTCTTCCCTATGATGTCCTGAGTCATAAGGATGAGCCGTCCGGCATCTCGGGCCAGTATCCGACCAATTTGACTCAGGGGAAACAGCACCTCCTGCTCACCCGCAATCGGGGCCAGTTTTTCAAGCCCTGTCCCGGGACCCCGGAGTATCGCTGTTGCGACTATCAGGTCTTGAACATCGGCATGAACTGTCCCATGGACTGTGTCTACTGCATCCTGCAGGCCTATCTCAACCAGCCCTGGCTCTCTTTTTTTGTCAATGTCGATGACCTGTTCCATGAACTTGACCAGTCCTTTGCACGTGACCCCGAGCGTTTTATTCGGATTGGTACCGGAGAGTTTACCGATTCCATGGCCCTGGATCGGTTGACCGGTCTCAGTTCCAAACTGGTGTCTTACATGGCCCGCCAACCCCGAGGGGTCATTGAACTCAAGAGCAAGAGCGCGGTGATTGAAAACCTGAAGGGCCTTGATCATCAGGGGCGGACCGTCATGGCCTGGTCCCTCAATGCCACAGCAATCATGGGCCGGGAAGAATTGCGCACAGCCTCTCTGGACGAGCGACTGGCGGCAGCCCGGCAATGCGCTGACTGGGGATATAAACTGGCCTTTCACTTTGACCCGATCATTGATCATCCCGGCTGGCGTGAGGGATATCGGACCACCATTGCCCGGCTCTTTGAGATGGTCCCGGCCGACCAGATTGCCTGGATCTCACTGGGGGGACTGCGCTATCTGCCGGCGCTTAAATCCATCGGCACATCACGTTTTCCCGGATCAACTATTTTTTATCAGGAATTTATCGAGGGCCTTGATCACAAGCCCCGCTATTTCAGGGAGCGACGGGTGGAACTCTATCAACATATCTACGGGCTTCTCAAGGAGCGAGCCCATGATCGGACCTGTATCTATTTCTGTATGGAGAGTGATGAAATCTGGCAGTCGGTGATGGGTTTTTCCCTGGAAGAGCAGGGGGGACTGGCAAAGATGCTTGATCAAGCGGTACGTTTCTGATGAGCTCAGCACAGATTGCCAAAGTAATATGCAATTTTGATCTTGTTCTTTCTTTATTCTGTCGTATATTGAGAACGTGTAAATATAAAAAAGTCTCTTCTTAACACTCTTTTCACCTGAGGACTCTATCATGGTAAACAAGGTAATACTTATTGGTAATTTAGGAGCAGATCCCGAACTTAGGGCAACACAGAGTGGAACATCGGTGGCAACGCTCAGTATGGCAACGTCCCGAAAATGGAAAAACAAAGACGGGCAACTACAGGAAGAAACAGAATGGCATCGTGTTATTGTCTGGGGTCAAAGTGCTGATTTTTGTAACAACTACCTCTCAAAAGGTTCGAAAATTTACGTTGAAGGTCGATTGCAAACCAGAAAATGGCAGGATCAAAGTGGAAACGATAAGTATACCACAGAAATCATTGCAACTACTGTCCAAAACTTAACCCCGAAAGGTGGTGAAAGTAGCGGCGGTGGAGGTTACGATCAACCGCCGCTGCCACAAGAGCCCTCTTATGGTAGAGGCGGGGAAAGCGGCACAGGTGATGATGTGCCGTTCTAAGGCCTGTTGTCAGTTTTGACTGTTTAAAGGGAGTCCGTTGGGGCTCCCTTTTTTTATGCTCTCTCAGCCCCCCTCTTCCTTGACGAAGTGAGAGATGGTTCCTATCTTAAGCGCAGTGATTGCACAGGATTCATATTTTGAATCTGTTGGCCATGAGTTACAGAGTGTGGGCTGAATGGAATCATTGCAATACCTCGAGGATACTCCTTTTTTAGGGGCGAGTTTTGTCCAGTCGCAGTTATAGAATCAGGGTTGAGACCCTTCGAAGCGGATAACATAGGACGTTATGGGATATTACGAGACATTAGGCCTGGGCAAGGATGCGACACCGGCCGAAATAAAGAAGGCCTACCGCAAACAGGCGCTCAAATATCATCCGGACAAGAACCCGGGTGATAAGGCATCCGAAGAGCAGTTCAAGAAGATCAGTGAGGCCTATGCGGTCCTCTCCGATGCGGAAAAAAAGAAGCAGTATGACACGTACGGCTCCACTGAGTTTCATCAGCGTTACTCTCAGGAAGACATCTTCCGCAACTTTGATTTAAACGATATCCTTCGTCAGTTCGGTTTTGGTGGAAACGGCCCCACGGGCGGTCAAGCCTCATCTTTTCATCGGACCATGGGTGGTGGTGGTGGCGGCTTCCAGAATATCTTCACCCAGGGCGGCCCCGGAGGGATGGGTGGTGGCTGTGGTTCAGGGTCTTGCAGTCCGCCCCCCAAGGGCCAGGACATGACCTATCAGCTGGCCGTGACCCTGGAAGATGTCCTGTTCGGGGCTGAGAAAAACATCAGTCTGCGCAAGAATGGCCAGGCCCAGAATGTCACGGTCAAGGTACCCAAGGGGATCGAGGCCGGCAAAAAGCTGCGGCTCAAGGGAAAGGGTGGGGCGTCCCCCCAGGGCGGACCGGCGGGAGATCTCTATCTCAAGATCGATGTCCAGGCCCATCAGAATTTTACCCGTGAGGGTGACAATCTGATCATGGAAAAACAGATTTCTTTCAGTAAGGCCTGCCTGGGAACAAAACTTGAGGTCCAGACTCTGGAAGACAAGAAGTTTATGGTCCGGGTCCCCGCTGGAATCCAGTCTGACGCCCGCCTGCGTCTGAAGGGGCATGGTTTGCCCAGCGGACCGGTCGGCAGCCGTGGTGATCTCTATGTCAAGGTCCTGGTCCAGGTCCCGGGCGAGCTCAGCTCTGAACAGGAGAAACTGATCCAGGAACTGCAGGAGACAGGGTTGTAAGTCGCCAGCAGATTGATTTTTTGTGGGATACAACAGACCAAGGGGGCCGGAAGATTTCATTCTTCCGGCCCCCTTGTTATTTATGCGAAAGTTCATCGGAGGCCATCACTGGCCATGCTGAAGCAATGAACTTTCATGGTGGATCGTGGCTGGCCATTTTGGTCCAGCCATGCTGGTCTGCTGGTGCTCAGGACGAGGAACGCTGATCAGTAATTGCGGTCGGCGAAGGCCAGCCAGCCGCCGGCGGCGACCAGTTTCCGATCATAGGGATTGAGCTCAAAGGTGCAGGTGAGCGATTCCTGGTCCGGGGCATTGGCCGTGGCGATCAATTCCCCTTTGGCAAGATCAACACTGACCGTCAGGTTTCCCTGCATCTTGAACAGAGAATCGATTTTGTCCCTGCCCAGTTCGACTGCCAGGATGCCGCAGTTGAACATGTTCTGGCGGAAGATCCGGGCAAAACTCTCACCAATGACCACGTTGATGTCATTGACCTCAAAGACCCAGACGGCATGCTCGCGGGAGGAACCGCAGCCGAAGTTGGCCCGGGTGACCACGACCTTTGCATCCTGTACGGCCGGGGCATTGTAATCAAAGGGCTGACCGTCCAGGAGCAGGTCTTCCAGGAGGTGCGGCTTGAGGGCCATCTTGCTGTTTTCGGTCAGGTACTTGGCCGGGATGATTTCGTCGGTATTGATATCATTTCTGTCCAGCATGATGGCTGGACCGCCGAAAGTCTTCATGGGGTTCTACTCCTTATGCTGCAAGAAAGGGACGCGGATCGCTGATGGTACCGGTAACAGCTGCAGCTGCTGCGGCATAGGGGCTCATCAGGTGGACCGTGCCACCTTTACCCATCCGGCCATTGAAGTTACGATTGGTGGTGGAGGCACAGACCTCGCCTTCGGCCAGGACCCCGGAACTCATTCCCAGACAGGCGCCGCAGGTGGGGTTGAGAATACAGAAGCCGGCATCCATGAAAATTTTGATGATCCCTTCTTCCAGGGCCATGGAATAGACCTTTGGGGTAGCAGGGGTGACAATACCGCGCACGCCCGGGGCCAGGGTCCGGCCCTGAAGAATCTCGGCGGCGGCCCGCAGATCCTCTATCCGGCCGTTGGTGCAGGAACCGATATAGACCTGGTCAACCGGAGTACCTTCAAGGTCGCCCACGTCTTTGACCTGGTCGGGTTTGAAGGAAAAGGTGACCTGGGGGGCAAGATCGGTGACATCGAGTTTGAGAAGTTTGCTGTACAGGGCATCAGGGTCTGAATGCCATTTGGCAAAATCAGCGACAGCGGCCTCAAGGGTCGCATAGTCATTCTGGATAAAGGGCCAGAGATATTCAGCCGTGACCTGGTCAGGCAGACACAGACCGCTGGTGGCCCCGGCTTCCACGGCCATATTGCACAGGGTCATGCGAGCGGCCATGGACATGGCCTCAACCACCGGACCGGTAAATTCGATCACCTGATCGGTGGCGCCGTTGACGGTCAGCTCCTTGATCACCCGAAGGATCACGTCTTTGGCAGTCACACCGGGGCCAAGTGTCCCTGTGATCTCGACTTTGAGGGTTTGAGGGGTGCGGAAGGTGCAGACTCCTTTGAGAATGCCGACCTCAAGGTCGGTGGTCCCGACCCCTGCCGCAAAGGCGCCAAAGGCCCCGTGGGTGCAGGTGTGAGAATCGCCCATGATCACGGTGTAGCCAGGTCTGATAAACCCTTTCTCCGGAAACAGGGCATGACAGACGCCATTGGCACCGATATCAAAAAAATCCTTGATTTCATGCCGCTTGGCCCAGTCGCGCATGATCTTGCCCTGGGTGGCGGTCTTGGAGTCTTTGGCCGGGGTGACATGGTCGATGACGGCCTTGATTTTAGCGGGATCAAAGACCCGGTCCATGCCTTTTTCCATCAGGTCCATGATGGCGATGGGAGTGGTGATCTCGTGGCACATGACCACATCCAGATCCAGGACCATATTACCCGGGGCCGGGGTGTCCCGGAGGTGGGCTTCAAATATCTTCTCGGCGATGGTCTTTCCCATGGCTGATACTCCTTGCAGTCAATGTCGGATAAATTCTGAAACTGGGCTGAACAACGGCTGACATCTTAGTCGAAAAAGGGTAGTGTTGCCAGAAGTTAATCGATGAATCTCCCCTGATCGGCATGGCTGGACCCAAATAGCCCTTCACAATCAACCATGAAAGTTCATTCCTTCGGTATGGCCAAGCCATGCTCTCTGGTGAACTTTCATACAAAAAAACCAAGACAGGCGTCACGCTGTTCCTTCTGGTTGTCGCGCCGCTTACGGAATCATCCCCATGTTTCTGCGTCCCTTTCTTCTTGTGCTTCTCTGTCTTGTCTCTGCTCCAGCCTCGGTAGTTCAGGCGGCCCATGGCATCTCAATCGATGGCCAACTGAAATATCCGCCTGATTTTGAGCAATTTGCCTATACCTCGCCCAAGGCCCGGCCTGGGGGAGAGCTGGTTCTTCACGATCTGGGCAGTTTCGATAAGATGAACCCTTTTACCCTGAAAGGGACAGCACCGTTTGGTCTTGATACCCTGGTCTTTGAGACCCTGGCCGTGCCCAGTCTGGATGAACCTTTTGCCACGTATGGCCTGATTGCCAAGGATATTGCCCTGGCCGCTGACCGGCTCTCGGTGACCTTTACCCTGGATGAGCGGGCCCGCTTCAGCGACAACAGCCCGGTCACGGTCGAGGATGTCAAGTTTTCCCTGGAGACCCTGAAGAGTGATCAGGTCCATCCCTTTTATCCCTATTATTACCAGGATATCAGCGGGGCCGAGATTCTGGATCAGCACCAGATTCGCTTCAACTTCGCCCGGGCAAACCGGGAGCTGCATATGATCGCGGCCCAGATCCCTGTTTTTTCCCGCGCCTTTTACCAGGAGCATGGTTTTGCCCCACCTGCCGGGGCCGAGGTCATGCTCGCGCCCCGGGGCTCCGGGCCGTATATTATTGATACGGTCAAACAGGGCAAATCCATCACCTATCGTCGCAACCCGGACTATTGGGCACAAGACCACCCGACTCGCCGCGGCCTGTTCAACTTTGATCGGCTGACCATCAACTACTACAAGGATCAAATTGTGGCGGTGGAGGCCTTCAAGGCCCATGAGTTCGATTTCATGCTGGTCAATATTGCCAAGCAGTGGGCCCGTGATATGCAGGGCGGCAAGTTCGCCAACGGCACCATTGTCAAGAAGGTCTTTCCCCATCACAACAACGCCGGGATGCAGGGTTTTCTTATGAATACCAGGCGTTCACAGTTTAAGGATCGGCGGGTCCGGCAGGCCCTGGGTCTGGCCCTGGACTTTGAATGGACCAATAATGCCCTGTTTTTTGACCAGTACCGTCGCAGCCATTCCTATTTCAGCAACTCACCTCTGGCCGCCATCGGTGATCCCCAGGGGCTGGAATTGCAGTATCTGCAAGCCTTTCGTGCAACTCTGCCGCCTGAAATCTTTACCACCCCACCGACCCCAGGCGAGACCCATGGCCGTGACGGTCTGCGGACCCATCTGCGTCAGGCCCGTCAACTCCTGGCCGATGCCGGCTGGCAGGTGCGAGAGGGTGTCCTGCAGAATGACCAGGGTAAACCATTCGAGTTTGAGATCCTTCTGGTGTCACCCTCCTTTGAACGGGTCATGGCACCCTATGTCAAAAATCTTGAGAAACTGGGAATCCAGGCCGATTACCGGACCATTGATCCGGCCCTCTACACGGACCGTTTGCAGAATTTTGATTTTGACATGATCGTTCAGGTCTACGGGCAGTCACAGTCGCCGGGCAACGAGCAGCGCAATTACTGGCATTCCGAGTCGGCCGCCACCAAGGGTTCGCGCAATCTGGCAGGGATCGCCGATCCGGCCGTTGACGCCATGGTAGAGCGGATTATCTACGCCACAACTCAGCAGGAGTTGACCGCTGCCTGCCGGGCCCTGGACCGAATCCTCTGGTATGGCTATTATCTTGTCCCCAACTGGTTTATGGATGGACATCGCATTGCCTACCACAACCTCTTTGACCAGCCTGAGCAGTTGCCCCTTTATTACGATCCCTATCAACTGCTTATGACCTGGTGGCACAAGGAGGACACGGGGCAATAGGGAAAAAGGCGTGTCCGGTGCCGTCATGTCAAGAATTTTTGACATGACGGCAGGCCCCTGCCGTGGCGGAGATTCGGGGGCCTGTGCTGTAAAGTTAATCAGGAGTGGCCGTCCCATCACAGCTTTTCTTGACGTGGCCACTCTTCTGTGGTTTGTTTTAAAAAAAATTTTCTTATTATCATATTGAACTTGTAGGAAAAGTATGAGTCTCTCTGTGGAGATCTTCCACGTTTTACTGTTGTGCCTTGTCCTTGGTCTCAATGTTGCCAGGGCCGACGAGAAGTTGGTGATCTGTGGAACCGGTGACTCGCAGGAACTGTGTCAGAATCTTGCGGCAGAGTTTATGGGCAGCCATCCCGGGGTGAATATAGAGGTCCCTGAAGCCATAGGTAGCTCCGGTGGCATCAAGGCCACTGCTGCCGGCAAGTGCGACCTGGGCCGGGTCGCCAGGCCACTGAGAGACAATGAGCTGCGTTATGGGCTCCACTATAAAGCCTATGCCCTCTCCCCTGTCGTCCTCGCAGTCAATGGCGGTGTGAGCCACCCTGATAATCTTTCCGGGAAGGAACTGGTTCAGATCTATCAAGGGGGCATCAATGACTGGCGACAACTCGGCGGTCCACCCGGAAAAATATATGTGGCCAATCGAGAGCAGGGTGATTCCTCACGCCAAGTCCTTGAACAGATGGTGCCAGGCTTTGCCGCGATCAAGCGTCCGGTCGGGAGTATCATCTACACAACACCCGAGCTCGTTCAGACCCTGATCAATCATGAGCAGACCATCGGCTACACCAGTCTGGCCCAGGTCAAACGTCAACCATCCATTCGAGTTCTGAAATTTGAGGGGTATAGTCCGAGCGAAGAAAATATCAGCTCAGGCCATTATCCCCTGCTGGCAACCTTTGGCCTGGTCTGGCGTGATTCTCTCAAGCCCCTTGGCCATGATTTCCTGACCTTCCTTGCCACTTCCACCGCCAGGCAGCTGATGTCGGAATACGGGGTGGCGCCACCTGACATCCTTCCCTGATATGTTCAAGTCCCTCAAGACCACCCTGTTTTTTTCGCACCTGGGGATCATCCTCCTGGCTGCTGTCGTGCTCGCCGTCTTCTTCTTTCCCATGATTACCAAGCAGCTCACGGCCCGCGAAAAGGTCTATCTGCAAGATATCACCGAACACGGCGCCGCACATATCAAAATGTATTTTGAGCGCCAGAGTCAACTCCTGCGGCAGCTGGCAGGCGACAAGGTCGTTCTCGACTACCTCGATAATTATCGTGAACTGGCCCTGGCCGCGCACCTGATCTCCCATCAGGATGATCTGCCGATCATCAGCTATATCAACGAACAGGGCTATGAAGAGGTGCGGGTCGAGCAGGGACGGCTATTGGACAGTCGTCAGACCAACTATCGGGAGCGCCCCTTTTTCCAGGAGGCCATGGCGCGGCCCGATGAGGTGGTGATCAGCCATGACACCGTCCTGCGGCAAGACGAAGGACCGGTCATAGACCTGACCTATGTCAAACACCACTATTTTGGCGATGAGTTTGCCGGGAT
Organism: uncultured Desulfobulbaceae bacterium; assembly: GCA_937910875.1. Classification (GTDB taxonomy): domain Bacteria; phylum Desulfobacterota; class Desulfobulbia; order Desulfobulbales; family Desulfocapsaceae; genus Desulfatifera. Next base: position 34,776 of record CALENA010000048.1, read on the forward strand.
GCTTCTGGCCCAGATTCCCTTAAGGAAGCTGGCCCAGAGTCTGCTTTCGATCAGGGTCGGCGAGGCAGGACTGGTTGTCCTTGAGGATCTGGTCGACGGCTCGGTATTTGCAATCTCCTCCTCTACTGGAGAGATAAAGTCTCTGGACCGGAATGTCTTCTTTGGCCAGGAACACCGCCACGACAGACCTGACCACAAGGATATGTTTGTCTATAAGAGCAAGAATATGGGGAACAAGACCTTCATGAACCATATCCATCTCCCCGAATATCAGCTGGTCCTGTGGACGGCCCTGTCTGAACAGGAGATGATGGCAGGGACCTGGGCCGCGCAGAAAACCACTCTTCTTTTCCTGGCCCTGATCGCTACCCTGGCCCTGTCAGTCGCCTATTTCCTGGCCCATACAATCACCACACCACTGGCCAGTCTGGCCCAGGCGAGCCGGACGATTGCCCGGGGTGAGAACCAGGAACCCATCCGGATTCGTTCTCAAGATGAGATTGGTGCCCTGGTGAAGTCGTTCAATATCATGGTCGAAAATCTCCACCAAACCACCATCTCCCGTGATTATTTCGACACCATCCTCAGCTCCATGCGTGAGAGCCTGATCGTGACTGACAGGGAGGGTCGGATACAGACGGTTAATATGGCGACTGTGGCCCTGCTTGGCCGTGAACCCAGCGAACTTGTTGGTCTGCCCTTGACCGATATCCTGCTCAAGGATCAGGATAAGAAAGAAAAATTTATGGCGCATCTCTGTTCCGGGGAGGGGATAGTCAACAAGGAGCTGGTCTATTTGGGTCATGGTGACAGGGCAATCCCGGTTCTGTTCAGTGCAGCCTCCCTGGATAATCCAAACCATATCACAGACGGGGTCGTCTGCGTGGCCATTGACATGACCGAGCGCAACCTGGTTCTGGAGGAGTTGCGAGAGAGTCAGGTCCAATTGGAGCAACTTTCGATCTCCGACGAGTTGACTGGCCTGCTGAACCGGCGCGGATTCATGACCATGGCTGCCAGACAGCTTCTGGTGGCAGATCGGGTCAAGGCCGATATTATCCTCCTTTACCTGGATGTGGATGGCCTCAAGCAGATCAATGACACGCTCGGCCATCAAGAGGGCGATGCCCTGATCTGTGATACCGCCGATCTGCTTCGTTGTACCTTTCGTGGGACGGATATCATCTCCCGCCTGGGCGGGGATGAATTTGCCGTCCTGCTTCTCAATACCGGGGAAACCGACTTGATCAAACATCGCTTTGCTGACAAGATCAGGGCCATGAATGAAGAATCAGACCGGCCCTATCAGCTCTCAATCAGTTGTGGGATGGTCGTTTATGACCTGAATTCGCCTTGCAGCCTGGACGAATTTCTGTCCCGGGCCGACACCCTGATGTATGAGCAGAAGATGGGCAAAAAGCAGGCGGCCACGTGAGTGGGACCGGCCCTGTCACATCTTCTGGAGCACAGGGGCCGCAGTCCCATGGTCAATCTTGCCTGCGGATCAGTTCTCTGGCCGAGACCCAGCGTTTCGGCCTCTGGCTGGGGCAGGTGGCGGCACCCGGCGATGTGATCTGCCTGGACGGTGATCTCGGGGCGGGCAAGACCACGCTGACCCAGGCTATTGCCCAGGGCCTCGCGGTACCGGAGGAGTGTTATGTCACCAGCCCCACCTTCAGTATCCTCCATGAATATCCGGGCCGGATTCCTCTTTATCACATGGATTTCTACCGCCTCTCTGATGAGACAGAGGTCCTGGATCTTGGGTTTGATGAGTACTTTTATGGTGATGGCCTCTGTGTGATTGAATGGGCCGAGCGGGCCCGGGATGTCGTTCCATTCTCTCGTCTCCATATCCAGATGACCATTGATTCCCCTGAGACCCGCCGCTATCAATTAAACTTCGGTGTTGGGCCCTGGGCCGAGCGTCTGGCCCGGTATGCTGCCTGAAAATCCGCCCCCCCCCGACACTCCCCCGGGCTTGCAAAATGTGCCCAGTCCGTTATAGTGTCTCACCTTGCCAGATGGGAACGGATCAGCTTGTCAGACCGTTCTTTATTCATCTCTCTTGCCCATGGAAATTCCCATGAAAAAACGACTGATTCAACTCCAGGACTGCTTCAAGACCTATACCACCGACCAGGACAAGGCCATACGTCCCGAAGAGACCGTCGCCCGTTTCCACGAGAAACTGGCCCACCTTGATCTCGATATCCTGAAAGAGGTCAAACGCATCGACAATGGTCGCCTGGATATCCCGGTCTACTTCAGTGTCTGCGGTGAGGACGCCCTGGCCATGACCGGCACCAAGAAGCAGATGGGGAAAGGCTCATCCCCAATTCAGGCCCAGGCCTCAGCCTGCATGGAACTTGCTGAACGGTATTCGTTTTTTTCTTTCACCAGGGATTCTGACAACTTCATTATTGGTGATTACCAGTCCCTGCGTGGTCAGGGCTATCCGCTTTTGGACAGCAGTTACCTGCTCAAGTCGGTTCATGACGCGCGCAACACTGGTCTCTTTGTTGAAGAGTTGCTGGCCGGGATTCCCATGCAATGGACTTGGGCCAGAAACCTGAGCCGAGACGAAGAGGTCCTGGTCCCGTTTTCCTGGTTTTTTGCCATTAACGAATTCAATGGCCCTTCAGCCGGTAATACCGTTGAAGAGGCGGCCATGCAGGGTATTTCAGAGGTGGTTGAACGCCATGTCTGTGCCCTGGTCACCCATCAGAACCTGGCCACTCCGCTTATTGATCCGGCCACCATCTCAGATCCTGTGGCCCGTGAACTGCTTGACAAGTTTGCCCGCCATCAGATTGAACTGTACATGAATGACTTTTCCCTGGATACCGGTATTCCCACTGTGGGTGCCCTGGCCATTGATCGCTCCACCTTCCCGCAGACCAGTGAGATTGTCTATACCGCAGGCACCACCCCCGATCCTGAAAAAGCAGTCATTCGCGCGATTACCGAAGTGGCACAGCTGGCCGGTGATTTCAACAGCTCTTCCAACTATGTGGCCTCAGGTCTTCCCAAACCCCTGAGCATGGATGAGGTGACGCATATTACAGCGCCAGGTGCTACCACCACCATTGCTGATATGGCCAATCTGGTCGACAATAACATCAAGGTCGAGGTGGAAAACTGTGTCGGGGCCCTGGGCAAGATCGGCATGGAGGTCCTGATGCTCGATGTTACCCATTCGCAGCTGCAGATTCCGGCCATCTACACCATTATTCCAGGCGCTCATTTTCGTGAACGCTCGATGATTAACGATGCCGGGCTGTTTGCGGCCAAGCTTCTGGTGGATCTGGTGCATGACCCGGATGAACTGGAGCAGGGACTGGCTCGGATGGAAGAGAAACTGCCTGAGGCCTATTACCTCAAATTCTACCGGGGTCGGAATCTATTTCAGTGCGGGATGCCCGAGCCTGCTCTGGACTTTTTTGACCAGGCCCTGGCCCTCGGGCCTGAAGGGGAAGACCTGCCCTATATCTATTCGTACAAGGGTAACTGTCTCAAAGACCTGGCCCGCTATGACGATGCCATTGAAGTCCTGAATCAGGGGCTGGATGTGGATGAGGAGCGGCCCGATATCCATAATCTCATGGGCGTCTGTTTTTTCAAGAAGGATGATTATGTCCAGGCTATTGTCCATTTCAAGCGTGCCGTGGAACTCAACCCCGTCTCTGCCATGGACTATGCAAATCTCGGGGTGAATTACCGACGTCTGGATAAGAATGATGAGGCAATCCATTTCTTCACTCTGGCCATCTCCCTTGATTCCTCCATTGAATTTGCCCGTGAACAACTGGCTGAACTCATGGCTGACTGATCAGTGGTTGCAACAGGGGAGAAAAAATGACCAGTGAAAGACAGCCTGTACGACCAGCAGTTTTTCTTGATCGGGACGGGACCATCAATGAACAGATGGGCTATATCAACCACCTGAGCCGGTTTCAGATGCTCCCGGGGGCAGCGCGCGCCATTGCACGCCTGAATGAGGCCGGGTTCGCCGTTGTTGTGGTCAGCAATCAGTCAGGACTTGCCCGTGGCTATTTTCCGGACGAGTTGTTGACGGCGGTCCATAAAAAGATGAGAGCAGAACTGGCAGAAAAGGGTGGTCATGTGGATGGGCTTTATTTCTGCCCCCATCACCCTGAGGCCAAACGAGTTGAGTTTCGCGTTGCCTGTGACTGCCGGAAACCAAAACCTGGCCTTGTCCTGCAGGCCGCAACTGAAATGAATCTTGATCTTTCCCGCTCGTTCATGGTCGGCGATCGCTGGTCAGACTTGAAGTGTGGAGTTCAGGCAGGCGTGACCCCACTCCTGGTTCTCACCGGCTACGGCCGTGGTGATGCCCAGTACATCGGCCCGCAGCAGGAGATCCAGCCGGCCTTTGTGGGTGAGGACCTGTCCGCTGTGGTGGACTGGATTCTTGTCCAGTCCCGATAACGGCCAAGCGCTGAACCGGTGAACGGCCCTGGGTTCCCGGACATCGGTTGTAACTATTCACCGTAATGCCCAGGAATAGCCATAAACCGGGAACTGTAACTGGTCATCGGTGCGCCAGGTTCGTTCATTCTGGACTTTGAAGCATACTTGTGTATGTGAGAAGGTCAGAATGGGCGAAAATGGGGTGCCGCTGAACAGTTACCGGTTTTTTTATCTTTCTCAGGAGAGAATCGGGTCAGACTCGCTGCCCTGGACGTGTTTTGAGGAGTATCTGAAGCAGAGACGTCTTGCTGAATAAGGATGGGGATCAGGTCAGCCCCCTGTCTCCTGACTGGAGAAAGAGGGCTGACCGGCAGAGAGGGAAGGGGTTCGATCAGGCCTTGGGTGCGGGCGCCTCAGGGACGTCGTTGCCGTGACAGTCCATGCAATTGAACTGGCCGGTGATCCCGTGTTCCTTGACGGCACTGAATGTTGCCACGGGGGTGTATTTGCCATCGTGCCAGTCATTGAGCAACTCGACGACTCTGTAGGCGGTGCTGGCCGCGACCCGGGCACAGCGGTCCTTGCGCTCGGCGCTTTTCAGGGGCTGGTTGGCCGCTTTCATCCAGCGACCGACAGAGATATGACAGAGAGGTGAATCACTGGTGGTCTGAACGATCAGCTTGGGATCAATTTTGGGGTTGTTGGGTACGTAAACCGGCAACTTGGTTTCTGAGTACCACTCCATGATGTCGCCGCTGATCTGATGCGCCACCGGGCTGCCGGCGATGCGGGGACCGATGATACAGTTGGCAACGATATTTGCCCCGGCCGGTGACCCGCAGATCGTTCCCCAGCCGACCTGGCCGCCCTCAAGAAAGACAAAGGCGTCTTTGGGAAAGGATTTATACGGTTCGCCGATCTTTTCCTCAAGCTGACTGAAGACGCTGTTGATGACTGCTGCCCCGCAAAAGACCCGGTACCATTCGTTATAGGCAAGCTCTGCAGTCTTGGCTGGATCGAGTTTGACATAAGGCCAGGGCCACTGATTGGCCGGACCTTCTTTTGCCGATGCCGTTTTTACAAAACCCCCCAGATGCCCAAGAGCCGCTCCCGCAGCGAATACGCCGGTTCCAATCAGAACCTCGCGTCTTGAGATTCCCTTTTGTTCGTTCTGTTCTGCACCCATGATTTCTCCTCCTGGCTTGGGTTTCAATCGTTAATCCGAAAGACGGCCGCCCCGTCAAGTCTTCGGGTGGTAGTCGAGCATGATCAGGTTCCAAGGTAATCCCCCTTGCCTGTGCCACCGCGTACCACAAAGTCGTAGTCGGTGGAAAGCAACATGTGTGCCAGTCCCGTGAATTACGGTTTATCGTTATGATCTACAAGGGGTTTGTGTGATTTTGCTGTGGGGAGAGTCAGGTCGCAGGTGTTACCAGATAAACTCAAACAGCTTAGCGGCTGTTACTCACGGGTAACCAGATGCGCTGCGGCAGTCTTGCAGGAAAACGATTGGGATAGAGCAGGTGAAAGGGGGAGAAATCACGACACTCATCATGGAGTCAGCTGAGTATCGTGGCCAGTTCAGGAAAATCTGAGGCTGGCCCTGTAACTGTCCATACAGGCCATGGCGCCGTGGGGCAAGGTCAGGTTGTTGGGGATGTGACCTGCAGGGAAGTTGCCCCAGACCGGAAGGGCAAGCGGGGCGGTGAGCTCCAGGATTCGACGCCAGATCTGTTCGTGGAAGCGGTATCGTTCAAGATCATCTGGAACTTGATTTCCCATGAAATCGCCAAGGATGATGCCGTTTATCTTGTTAAAGACCCCGGCCAGATAGAGTTGCATGAGCATGCGGTCAATGCGGTAGAGGGGTTCGGTCACCTCTTCGAGGAAGAGAATCGTGTCGGGCCAGTCGGGGCAATAAGGGGTGCCGAGCAGGCTCACCAGGCTGCTCAGGTTGCCACCGATCAGGCGACCGTTCACTTCATCTCCGCCGCGCAGGATTTCGAGATTTCGGGGAGAGGTGATCTCTTTCTGCCATTTTCCGCCCAGGCAGGCAAAAAACCGTTCCAGGCTTCCCAGTGAGCATTGGCCAAGGGTGGTCAGGACGGGACCGTGCAGACTGATCATCCCGGTCTGCTGAAAGAGAAGGGTATGGAGGATGGTGATATCTGAAAAACCGATCAGGAACTTGGCCTTGCCGGCCGGCAAATTAAAGTCGAGCAAAGGGGCCAGGCGCAGGCAGCCGTAACCGCCCCGCAGGGCCATGATTGCCCTCACCTCATCGTCATTCCACAGCCGCTGCAATTCCTGGCTGCGGCCGGAATCGCTGTCGGCCAGATAGCCGGTGCCTGGCCACAGATCCCGGGGGAAGCGGGGTTCATACCCCATTTCATGAAGGATGGAGAGCCCTGTCTCAAAGTCACGGGTATCTGGGATCTGACCGGCCGGGGCAACGATCCCGATGACATCGCCCCGTTGGAGCGGGGCAGGGAAGCGGGGTTGGATCATCTGTGAACTCATGATGTTTCCTGTCTGTATGTCAGTTCATGGATGAGCCGCAGACCCTTCAGGGTCAACAGAGAGTCGATGACGTTGATCCCCTTGGCATACGGGCTGATCAACTGGGCCATTCCTCCTGTGGCAATGACCTGCAACTCGTCACTGGTGTGTCTCATTTCGACCGCTATCTTGGCCAGGAGACCATCAATCAGGCATCCGTAACCGTGCAGGATACCACTGCGCATGGCCTTGACGGTTGAGGTGCCAATCACGCTCTCCGGTGGAGTACTGATGTCGATGCGAGGCAACTTGGCCGTGCGTGCAGCCAGGGCATCCAGAGAGATGGCAATGCCGGGCAGGATCGCCCCACCCAGATATGAGCAGTCTTTGCTCACACAGTCAAAGGTGATGGCCGTGCCAAAGTCGATGATCACCAGATCCTGGCGATATTGATGCCAGGCGGCAATTGCATTCACCAGGCGGTCGGCACCCACTTCGTCTGGCTGGTCGACCAGGATCTTGATCAAGCCGCGCAGGCTGTCGGCCGAGACCACCAGAGGAGGATTTATAAGCGAAGAGCTGAAGTATTTCTCGCAGCAGGAAACCCAGGCCGTCTCCAGAGTCGGGACTACACTGGCAATAACAATATTGCTGATCTCGCGTTGGTCGATCCCGACCATAGAGAACAGGGCGTGATAGCGCAGGGCCAATTCGTCGGCGGAGCGGTCACGGTCGGAATTGAGCCGCCAGTGACCCAGAAGATGACCGTCCCGGTAAAGACCGCTGACCGTGTGTGAGTTGCCGATATCAACTACAAAAAGCATGATTCACCTGCAGGAAAAAAATCATTTCTCTCAGAAAAAAAATAATGTGTGTGGTACACTATACTGGATGTCCATAAGATCAACAACGGGAGAGTCTCATCTGTATCTGGAGGTACACGAATGGAACCGATTCTAGTTCAGACAAGCTTTGGCGAGAGAGAAGATGCCATGAAGATCGCCAAGCTTCTGTTGGAAAAACGATTAATTGCCTGCGCCCAGATCACCGGCCCGGGAACCAGTCTCTATTGGTGGCAGGGAAAAATAGAATATGCCGATGAACTTATCCTGGTTATGAAGAGCAGCCGGGCCTGTTATGCCGAACTGGAGGAGATTATCCTTGAACATCATCCCTATGAGACCCCAGAAATTCTTGCTGTTTCAGTCAGTCAGGGCAACAGTGCCTATCTGGGCTGGTTGGCCGGTGAACTGAAATCATGAGCGAAGAGAAGAAGAAAAACTACCGGCGTCGAAAATTGGGTGAGTATACCTGTCATTGCTGCAAGAAAGCACTGCCCTATTGCCTGAGCTGTCCCTGTGGTTTCATGATCTGTGAAGAGTGTTTCAAGGAGAATCTCTGGGGGATCAGCAATGGCCCGACCTGGATCTGTCCCGACTGTGAACGGATTCGAATGACCTGAAGAGGTCTGTGAAGATGGGAGGCAGGTTTGGTCTGGACGGACTGGACTGTAAGCCGATCCAATAAGAATTTTCCGGAGGTCAAATCATAGATGCACAATAATACCGTAGAAAAGACACAACTATTCTTGAACCGTGCGATGCTGCTGGCTGTCCTGATCGGGCTGTATTTTACCTCCTGGGTCAATTATCTCCTTTTTCACACCCTGGCAGAACTGTTCAGTATTGTGGTGGCGTTTTCGCTTTCCATGATTGCCTGGAACTCAAAGAGATATATCCGGAACCCCTATCTTCTGTTTATCGGTATAGCCTATCTGTTTATTGGCGTGCTCGACCTGCTGCACACCCTGTCATATCAGGGCATGCCAATTTTTGCTGAGTATGGTTATTGCGCCAATCAACTGTGGATCGGGGCCCGCTACCTTGAAAGTGTTACACTGCTGCTGGCCTTTTTCTTTCTCCGCGGCGACAGACTGCCCAGGGTCAACCTGGTGTTTGCAATTTACACGGTGATCACCGCTCTTTTCATTGCCACCATCTTCTACTGGAGAATATTCCCTGTCTGTTTTGATGAGACACAGGGCCAGACTCCGTTTAAAATAATCAGTGAAAGTATCATCTGTCTGATCCTGGTGGCGGCCATTTTCCTTCTGCGGGAAAACAGAGATCGGTTTGACCAGAAGATCTATCCTCTGCTTTTCTGGTCGTTGGTCTGTACCATTATTTCCGAGTTGTCCTTTGCCATTTATATCAGCAACTATGGTTTGTCCAACATGGTCGGCCATTATTTCAAGATTTTTTCATTCCTGCTTATTTATTGGGCCATCATCAAGACAGGCATTGAAAAACCCTTTGAATTAACCTTTCTCGAGCTTGACAGGACCAACCGGAAACTCAGTAATGAAATTGAAGTACGAAAGAAGACCCAGCAGGAAAAAGAGCAGTTGATTGAGCGGTTAACAAAGGCCCTGGATGAAATCAAAACCCTGGAGGGAATTCTGCCCATCTGCATGCACTGCAAGAAAATCCGTGATGACAAGGGGTACTGGAAACAGATCGAAAACTATATCCATGAACACACAGAAGTCGAATTCAGCCACGGAATCTGCCCTGACTGCCTGACGGCCCATTATCCTGAATTTGCCGATGATATCATAAAGAAAACAGTTGAGAAATAAAGTCGAGACCTTTAGAAGAGGCAACCCGGATCATCATGTCTCAATTGTCTTGATGCATTATGAAAGTTTCATTGATCCACTCCCGCAACAGATGCTCATCATTCTGAAAAGAGAGCTCCGGAAAGAC
>CALENA010000049.1 GCA_937910875.1 uncultured Desulfobulbaceae bacterium
CCGCCCCTTATGAGCAAACAGTGTCCTACGGCTCCGGCACGGCTCTGGGACCGGCAGCGATCCTGGCCGCCTCATCCCAGCTTGAGGCCTACGATGGTATCAGCTGTCCCTGTGAACATGGGATTTATACCAGAGAGCAGGCCACGAGCCTGGAAGCGATCGGCCAGGCAGTTACTGAGGTCAGTGGTGCTGGCCAGATCCCGATTGTCCTGGGCGGGGAACATACGGTCAGCACCGCGGCCATCGCGGCCCTGCACAAACAGGGAAAACGCTTCGGCGTGATTCATTTCGATGCCCATGGCGATCTCCGTGATCATTATCAGGGCAATCCCATGAGCCATGCCTGTGTCATGCGTCGCGCCCTGGACCTGGGCCTGCCGATTTTTCAGATCGGGGTTCGCGCCCTGTCCCGGGATGAGGCCAAGCTGCGCCGGGAATTGACCATCCCCCATCTGGATGCGGCTGAAATTGCCAGAAAGGGTATCCGCACTGAACTGATTTCAGAGTATTTCCCGGACATGGATACGGTTTACGTCACCTTTGATGTGGACTGCCTCGACCCGGGGATCATGCCCGCCACCGGCACTCCTGAGCCTGGTGGCCTGAGCTGGTGGCAGGCCATGGACTGCCTGCAGCAGATCACCGCCAGTTGCCGGATCATCGGCTTTGATGTGGTGGAACTGGCGCCGATCAAAGGGGTCCACGCCCCAGATTTTCTTGCCGCCCGCCTGATCTACAACCTCATGGGTATGATCAGCCGCAGCCACTTGCAGGACTGATCATCACCGATTACCCGATCTTGTTCGGCATGCGTTGTGGTGCAATCTCCTGCCTCTGCCCTCACTCAAAGGACTGAAGAAACTGGCCATACCCTTCTGCAACCAGGCGCTCCCTGGGGACAAAACGCAGGGCCGCGGAATTCAGACAGTAACGCAAACCCGTGGGCTCGGGGCCGTCAGCAAAGACATGCCCCAGATGTGAATCTCCGTGCAGGCCCCGAACCTCGGTGCGGACCGTGAACAGACGCCGGTCACGCCGCTCGACAATGTTCTGTGCCACCAGAGGCCGGACAAAACTGGGCCAGCCCGTCCCGCTGTCATACTTGTCACGGGAACTGAACAGCGGCCTGCCCGAGACCCGATCCACATAGATCCCCTCATCCTTCAGATCCCAGTACTCGTTCCGGAAAGGCTGTTCCGTGCCTTCCTTGACGATCACCTCGTACTGGAGCGGGGTCAGACGCTGGCGTAACTCGGCGTCACTTGGCCGAACCACGGCCACCTCCTCTTCGACCGCCACATCCTGCCACATCCGCTCAATAAATCCTTTGCGGCCAGAGCCCGCCTTATAGGCCGTATAATGGGCAACGTTTTTCCGATAATAGTCCTGATGATACTCCTCAGCCGGGTAAAAGGGCTGGGCCGGGAGGATATCCGTGACAATGGGCGCGTCAAAACGGCCAGAGGCGGCCAACTCCTCTTTTGAGACCTGGGCCCGAGCCTTTTCCTGCTCATTCTGATAGAAAATTGCCGTCCGATAGTGACGGCCGCGATCGGCAAATTGACCGCCACCATCCGTAGGATCAATCTGGCGCCAGAAGACCGCCAGCAACTGCTCAAGGTCCACACGGCTCGGGTCATACACCACCCGCACCGCCTCATAATGATCGGTACGACCCTGGCTGACCAGGTCATAACGAGCCGTCTCGGCACTCCCGCCGCTGTACCCGGCAGTCACCTCAACCACCCCGTCCAGGGCCTCGAAAGGTGATTCCATGCACCAGAAGCAGCCCCCACCGAAGACCACACTCCGTGTCTGTCCGTCTGCTGCCGCCGGAGAAGAAAGACCCAGCCACAGGCCACCTGCCAGTAAAAAGATAAACATCTGCATACGCATCTCCTTGAGGTTTAATTTGATAATTGTTCCCATTATTGCAAATTAAACACTCTTCCGGCTCCTGGCAAGACCGGGCCCATGCCAATCAATCCTCTGCTGCTTCCTCCTGTTTCAAACGCTTGCTGAGCGCCTGCTGACTGATTCCCAGCAGTTTTGCGGCCTCACGCTGATTCCCGTTACTGCGACGCAGGGCCTCACGCACGGTGATCCGCACCACCTCCTTCAAGGTTGGCAGTTGCCGCGTAAAGGCCACCAGGGGGCGACTGATGGCGGGATCCGTCATCTCCATTTCTTCTTCCATCTCCCGGCTCGCCTCCATCTGGGCATCCAAAACATGCAGGGGGATGCGGCCATCCCGAACCTGGCTGGCCAGATTGTAGAGCATGGACTGAAGTTCCCGAACATTGCCAGGAAAGGAATGGTCCTCCAGACGCTTATACAGGGAGGCCGGGGGTTTGATCCGCCCCTTTTTAAAAGTCACGCCCGCCTTTTCCAGAAACAGGGGGACCAGCAGACACAGATCACCGATTCTGGCCCGCAGAGGGGGGATATCCACATGATGAGCCCGAAGCCGAAAATTGAGATCTTTACGGAATCGGCCCTTTTTCTGGAGCAGCCAGAGGTCCTCGTTGGTGGCCGCCACCACCCGGGCATCGGTTTTCACGGGTTCATCACTGCCCAGCGGCATGTACTCCCGCTCCTGCAACAGACGCAGGAGTTTGATCTGAGACAGGGGGCTGAGGTCACCAATCTCATCGAGGAAGATCGTGCCTCCGGCGGCCTTGCTGATCAGACCGGATCTGACCCCCACGGCATCGGTGAAGGCCCCCTTGATGTGGCCGAACAGGGTATCGGAAAACACAGTGTCATCAAGGCCTGCGGCATTGACCGTGATCAAGGGGCCGGTAAGCCCGCTGACCTGATGGATGGCCCGGGCAAAGAGTTCCTTCCCGGTCCCGGTCTCTCCGGTGATCAGAATGGGCTGCGGTGACGGGGCCACCGAATCGATATACTCAAAACGCTCAAGCATCACCGGATCATTGGTAATAATCTCAGCAAAATGCTCGGAACGACGCCAGGGTTGATCCATTTCTTTCTCCATTTTTTGCGCTCACCCAGAGCAAGGTGTGCCAGCCATATCCTTGCCCGACAGATAGAGATTACCTCTTCTTCTCAGAATTTCAAAACTTTTATTGTCATAACAACTTTAGTTGATATTTCTATTTATCCTACAAAATCGAATAGATACATCGAGGCCATAAAAGCGGCCACAATTTTAGTTGTACAAACTCCAGCAAAAAACTGAGTTACAGAAAAATAAATACTGTAGTTTCAAAACCTTATGTAACAAAAACAAAATGGCACACTTCCTGCTTTATGGAGGGCAAGCAACGAGATGACATGAAGGATCTGGTCATTTCAATCATATCGACAGGGCACTTGAGACTGCCCTGTCTGCCACTTGATTTTCCTTAGGGAGGAAAAACCATGAAATCTATCAGCAAGAAATACTTCTCGTCAATCGCCCTGACCGCCCTCTTCATTACTGCCACCGCCGGTCTGTCCCAGGCCACTCTGCTCATCGCCGATCCCGCCGACTATCCACTGCTCGGCATCGGTGATAAAACAAGTAGATATGACAGTGAAGACAAACAGGACACTCAGACCAATGTCGACTATCTCCTGGACACCTACTACGGGACCGACATCGCCACCAATGAATTGGGAAAGATTGAAGACGAAACAGGAGATACCTTCACCACCGCCGCCAACTGGACCATCAGTCTTGACGGTTTGGGTGAATCAGCTGGCACCTGGACCCTGAGTCTTGACAACAACGCTGCAGCCTGGGATGCTCCCGTTTATTTCAGCCTTAAGGCCAGCACCAGCTTCGCCCTCTACGATACCGAGGTCACCACATTTCTGCCCGGAGCAAGCTACACCTTTAACTGGGACACTGAAATGTTAGACGGAAAAGACCTCTCTCATATCAGCTTCTGGAGCGGCAACACCACCCCGGACAGCCCGGCCCCGGTCCCTGAGCCTGCAACCATGCTCCTCTTTGGCTCTGGCCTGATCGGCTTCACCGGTATGATCCGCTCTCGCAGCCGGAGAAAGAATGAGAACATCGTACAAAATTAAGACCCTTTGACCACCGCTACGGTCCCAGAATAATCAGCCGGGGGCAGGATGCCCCCGGCCACATAGATTGACCTG
>CALENA010000050.1 GCA_937910875.1 uncultured Desulfobulbaceae bacterium
TTTTTTTCATGGCTGCAAACCCGTAAACAATACAAACCTGCCAGAAGACCTCGTCTTGCGCAGGATAAAAGACCACAATAGAACCATCAATGTACTCCGATCGTTTCAGGACTCGCCACCATTTACAGGATGGCTCAGGGAAAAATTTTCAACAGAAACAAAAAGATTGGCTGCCAGCCCCACTCCGTGGCACTGCTACCACGTGGTATCTTGCTTAGATTACTCTATATTTTTGCACAATCAACTCGAAATAATTTTGATTCCCTCAGGGAAAAATGATAGAGTTTTACATGCGACAGTACCATTTAAGGAAAATCTTACACTGCCATTGTTTCATTTGGTGAATTATTAAAAAAGAGAAGGGGGAGTACAATGAAAAAAACCATGTTAACCATCGCGCTGAGCGGCGTGGCCCTGATGCTCTGTCAGTCCGCACTGGCCGTCAACGAAGACCACCAGGCAATCGCCGGTCCTTTTGACGACCCGACCCAGGTGACCCAAACCTGTCTTGAGTGTCATGAAGACGCATCCATGGAGGTCATGAAGACCAGTCACTGGACTTGGGCCGCCAAACAGGAAGTAGACGGCAAGGGTTCCCAAATGCTGGGCAAGAAAAACGCCATCAACAACTTCTGTATCTCCATCGACGGGAACTGGCCCCGCTGCACCAGCTGCCATGTGGGATACGGTTGGAAAGATGAGAACTTTGATTTCACCGATCAGAGCAAAGTCGATTGCCTGGTCTGTCATGACACCACCGGTACCTACAAGAAACCGGGACCGGGGGCCGGACTGCCCGCCGGATATACCGGAATCGAGAAGTTCGATGAAAAAAAGATTGATCTGGTCAAAGTCGCCCAGGCTGTCGGCAGGCCCGTGCGCTCCAATTGTGTGTCCTGTCATGGCTTCGGCGGTGGAGGCGATAATGTCAAACACGGTGACATCGACTCCACCATCGCCAACCCGACCATGGCCATCGATTTTCATATGGGCACTGACAGCCTCAACTTCAACTGCCAGGAATGTCACGCCACCGAAACTCACAACATCAAAGGGAACGCCATGGTTGTCTCTCCCGGCGGAACCAATCATATCAGTTGCACCGATTGTCATGACCCTGAACCCCACAAGAAAAACGGCCTGAACAAGCATACCCAGACCGTTGCCTGCCAGACCTGCCACATCCCGACCTTTGCCAAGGGTCAGCCCACCAAGATGAACTGGGACTGGTCCACCGCCGGCCAGGATATGCATCTGCCGGATGACAAATACGGCCAGCACACCTATGTCAAAATCAAGGGCACCTTTGTCTGGGAAAAAGACGTGATCCCCAACTACCAGTGGTACAATGGTCAGGCCGGGGCCTACCTGCGCGGCGACAAGATGGACCCGAGCAAGATCACCAGACTCAACTACCCGGTGGGCAGCAAGGATGACATGACCGCCAAGATCTATCCCTTTAAGGTGCACACCGGCAAACAGATCTACGACAAGAAATATAACTACTTCCTGACCCCGAAGGTCTGGCCGGCCGGAGAAGACAAGGACGCCGCCTACTGGAAAAGCTTTGACTGGAATGCTGCAGCCAAGGCCGGTTCCAAAAACACCGGACTCAAATACAGCGGAGAATTTGGCTTTGCCCCGACCGAAATGTACTGGCGTCTGAACCATATGGTTGCCCCGGCCAGTCAGGCCCTGCAATGTCGTGACTGTCACGGCAACAAAGGCCGTCTGGACTGGAAGGCCCTGGGCTATGCAGGTGACCCCATGAAGGTTAAGGGAGCCGCCCGGACCAGTAAATAATCAGGACACTTTTCACCACCACCTCAAGCCCCCTTTCGCACCTGCGAAAGGGGGCTTGTTCGTTTTTGCCCTCCACAGACCCAAAAAACACCTACCAGACCCATATTTTTCTGATATAGTTAATTATTAGTGAGGACAAACTCCTTTCTGAAAAAGGGCATCAAGGTACCCATCAGAAAATCTCTTCTTCCAGTTCCGAAAAAATGGCCAACATCCAGCAAGACATCAGCCACTTTTTTCAACGCCTGATCACCAACTCCTTAACC
>CALENA010000051.1 GCA_937910875.1 uncultured Desulfobulbaceae bacterium
CGTGCAGTCGTTGGAAGATATCAAAAATCTTTTCCGTATACTTTGCTTCAAAGCCGATGCCGTTGTCCTGGATGGAGAGGCGAAGGTGGTGGCGGTTCTCTTCTTCCTGGCTGAACGGCCGCAGGCGGATCTGGATGAGCGGTTGTTGCTCGGGGTTGCGGTATTTGATGCTGTTCCCGATGATGTTTTGGAACAGTTGACGCATCTGCAGAGGGTCGGCCTCAATGGAGCCTAACTCCTCAATGGTGATGCGGGCCTGATTCTCTTCAATCTTGACGGCAAGATCATCAAGGGCGAGTTGGATCACGCTGTTGAGAGGGAGCGGTTCAAAGGACTGGGGCCGCTGGTCGATCCGGGAGTAGAGCAGGAGGCCGTCGATCAGGTTCTGCATGCGTCGGGTCGATTTTTCAATGCGCTCCAGGTAGTTGTGTCCCTGATTGTCCAGACGTTCCCGACAGTGTTTGTGCAGGCGGTCACAGAAGGCCTGGATCAGGATGAGTGGCTCTTTCAGGTCGTGGGAGATGGCGTGGGTGAAGTCGTTGAGTTCCTGGTTGCGCTGGCGAAGATGGCTGGCTGTCTGGGACAATGACTGTTCGGTCTTTTGCTGGACCTGGAGCGATTCGTTCAGGATGGTGTTGATCTGCTGCAATTCACTGGTTCGGTCTCTGACTCGGTTCTCCAGCTCTTCCTTGATGGTTTGCAGTTCCCCTTCTTTTTTCTTTCTCTCCTCGATCTCCTCTTTGAGCCGTTCATGGCTTTCTTCCAGTTTGTGTCGTTCTCTGGAGAGCTTGTTGGCAAAGACCGTGATGATGATCAGACCGGTGGTGGCGCCCAGCAGATGGCTGAGGATCAAGGGCCAGTATGAAAATTGCAGGGCTTCCTGGGAGGGAGGTTGCTGTACCCCCAGTTTATTGTCGGATTGTATGTGCCTGTTTGACTCCTGGATGGCGTTGTGCTCGTGTTGAGAAAAGTGGAAGATGTTCCAGGCCAGGGAGATGGCGATCGCCAGCAGCAGCAGGAGCGAAGTGATGGTGCGGGTGCGTTTGATGGCTCGAATCATTGGGTTTGCTCGATTGCCGCCTGTTTTTCTGATCTCTTATATGAACGTCCATCGGAGACCATGACTGGCCATGCCGCAGGAACGAACTTCCATGGTTGGTTGTGGCTGGCCATTTTGGTCCAGCTCTGCTGGTTAGAGGAGGCAGGTCTTGTTTTTCAGCTCCTGGAAAAAAACTTTTTCGTTTTCCGAGTAGTCAACCGGTACTTCAATCAGGTGCAGGCCCGGGCTTGCAAGGCAGCGGCTCAAAATCTCGCCTAACTCACCGTTGCTGCTGACCCTGTAGCCCCTGGCCCCATAACTGGTGGCATACTGGATGAAATCAGGGTTCTGGAAGTCCAGGCCAAAGCTTGGGAGGTTCATACCCGCCTGTTTCCATTTGATCATTCCGTATCCGTCGTCACGGAGGACGATCACCACCAGATTCAGTTGCAGACGGATGGCCGTCTCCATTTCCTGGGAATTCATCATGAAGCCACCATCGCCGCAGACGGCGATGACCTGCCGGTCGGGATAGATCAGTTTTGCGGCAATGGCGGCTGGAAAACCGGCGCCCATGGTGGCCAGAGCGTTGTCCAGAAGCAGGGAGTAGGGCAGGGTGGCCTTGTAGTTACGGGCAAACCAGATTTTGTACATGCCGTTGTCCAGTGAGATGATCGAGTCGCGGGCTACGGTGGCCCGGATGTCACTGACAATACGCTGCGGGGTGTTGGGGAAGTTGTTGTGTTTGCAGTGGCTGGAAAAGACCTGGGTCTCGATTTCCTCATGAATGCGCTGGAAAAAGTTGTTCGGGGTCGGGTCCATGCGCAGGGTCTGGCTCAGGCGGGTCAGGGAGTCGGCAATGTCACCGGTCACCTCATGCTGAGGAAAGTAGACCTCATCAATGTCGGCCAGGGCGTAGTTGACGTGGATGACCTGCATGTTCCCCTGGTTCATGAAAAAGGGTGGTTTTTCGACCACGTCGTGACCGACGTTGATGATCACATCGGCCCGGTCAATGGCACAGTGTAGATAATCATGCTCGGACAGAGCCGCAGTCCCCAGTGATTGCGGCAGATGCTCGTCCACGGTCCCCTTACCCATCTGGGTGGTGAAAAAATAGATACCGCTTTCGTTGATCAGTTCGTTGACTGCCCGGCAGATCGCTCGTCGTTTGGCTGCCGAGCCCAGGACCAGCAGAGGGTATTTGGCCTTCTCGATGATCCGGGCCGCTCTGTTGATGGCGGTTTGCGGAGCCAGGGGGCGGAAGCTGCGGGTGACTGGAATGGGGTGGGCACTGGTCTCTTCAGCGGCGATGTCTTCGGGCAGTTCCAGATGGACCGGGCCTGGTTTTTCCTCAGTGGCCAGACGGAAGATGTCACGCACCAGAGACGGGATGGTGCCGGCGTTGACCACCTGTTTGCTGAACTTGGTCAACGGTTCCAGCATTCGTACCACATTGATGATCTGGAAGCGGCCCTGTTTGCTTTTCTTGATCGGTTTCTGGCCGGTAATAAACAGGACCGGCATACCTCCGAGAAGGGCGTAAGAGACGGCTGTGACGCAGTTGGTTGCACCGGGACCCAGAGTGGCGAGGCAGACACCTGGTTTGCCGGTGAGTCGGCCGTAAGTGGCGGCCATGAAGCCGGCGGCCTGCTCGTGGCGGGTGATGATCAAGCGGATGCTCGAGGTCCTCAGGGCCTCGAGAAAGGCCAGATTTTCTTCTCCGGGGATGCCGAAGATAACTTCAACCCCTTCATTCTCAAGAGATTTGACCAGGAGTTCCGCGCCGTTCATAGGTGTTGTCCGGGATGAGGGGCCGTGTCTGCAACGACCTTAAGGTTAAGGTGAGCTCAAATTATTCTGAAACCAGAAAAGTTGCCATCAAGTTACTAATAACATCATACCCATCAGAATCAAAAAGGCAAAGATCACTTTCAAATAGGAATCTTTTTTGAGGAGTCCGTAACAGCGGCCGCCAAGCAGGGTTCCGGCGAAAACCATGGGGGCGGCGTAGGCAAACAGACCCAGGACACTGAGATTGATCAGGCCGCTGCTGGTCTGGGCGATGGCAATCAGGTAGGAGTTGAAGAGAAAGAATCCGGTGAGAGTGGCCTTGATCTGGTCTTTGGGCCAATTCCCTATGGTGGCATAGATAATAGTTGGTGGACCGCCGGCGCTGAAGATTGAGCCGATCAGGCCAGAGAGAAAACCGGCCGGCAGAGACCAGGCCGGGTGCAGATTCCGGGGCCTGGGCGTGGCCAGCAGGCTGTAGAGGGAATAGCTGATGAGAAGCAGGCCAAGGCTGATTCTGATCAGCTCGGAACCGCTGTTTTTGAGGACTGTGACCCCGAGGAGTATTCCGGGGATTGCGGCCAGGCACAGGGGGAGGATTTTCCGCCAGTCTAACTGATGTCTGAGCTGCAGGGCCATGGTGGTGGTGATGACCATGCTGTTGAGGATGCACAGCGGTACTGCCACCTTGATGTCCAGATAAAGGCTGAGCAGGGGCAGGGCGATCAGGGCCGATCCGAAGCCGGTCACTCCCTGGACAAAGCCGGCGGCCAGGAAGATGGCGCCGGTGATCAGTTCGATGGGCATGGCTCAGATCAGCAGATTGAAGAGGTAACCGACCAGAAGAATACCGGAGCCGACGACCCCGATGAAGATTGCAATCAACTGTGGTTTGAGGACCTTGCGCAGGATGACCATCTCCGGCAGGCTGAGGGCGATGACGCTCATCATGAAGGCCAGGGTTGTACCCAATGCCGCCCCCTTGCCCAGCAGGGCCTCGACCACCGGGACGATGCCCGCGGCATTTGAGTACATGGGAATACCGATAACGACCGCGGCCGGGACTGACCACCAGGCCTCCTTGCCCATGATGGAGGCCATGAAGTTCTCCGGGACATAGCCGTGGATCGCCGCTCCTGCCCCGATTCCGGCCAGGACATAGGGCCAGACCTTGACGACGATGTCTTTGACCGCCTGGCGGCCGGAATCGATCCGATCGTTCCAGGTGAGGCGGGTGGTAAGGTCCAGGGGGGGGCCGCTGCGCAGTTCACGAACCCAGTCCTCAATCAGATGTTCAAGATTCAGGCGACCAATGACCCAGCCCGCGACAATGGCGACTCCCAGGCCGGTGATCAGGTAAAGGGCCGCGACTTTCCAGCCTAAGAGGCCGTAGAGCAGGACAAGGGCAACTTCATTGACCATGGGGGCGGCAATGAGAAAGGAAAGTGTCACGCCCAGGGGGATACCCGCCTGGACAAAGCCCAGGAACAGGGGAACGGCTGAGCAGGAACAGAACGGAGTAACGATACCCAGAAGGGCCGCCAGGACATTTCCGGCCGATTCCCGGCGACCGGCCAGGATTTTTCTGGTCCGTTCCGGGGTGAAAAAGGAACGGATGATTCCCACACCAAAGACGATCAGAGTGAGGAGCATCATGACCTTGGGGCTGTCATAGACAAAAAACTGGATGGATTCTCCCAGATGGCTTCCCTGTTCCAGGCTGAGGAGCTGATAGGTGAAATAATGAGAAAAAGGAAGCAGCTGCTTGTAGATCACGAACCAGAGAGCAAGCGTGAGCAGGCCGACGAGGAGTTGGCGACTACTGATATTGTTGTGCCCGGGAGGAGTGTTGCCGTTTTCCTGTTCATCGGCCAGGCTGTGGTGGTTGGTAGGGTTCTGGGTGGGTTGCATGGGAGTACCTTGAGGGAAAAAGGATTGTGAATCAGGCGGCGCAGGTCCGTTCGCGGTCAATACGGTTGAGCTGCTGGCGCATGCTGGCCAACTCCGGGTCATTTTCGAGCCAGCCAGCCAGGTTGTCGAGCATGGCTCTGGCATAGACTGAGTCGCTGCCATCGGCCAGACGGTAGATGATCCAGGAGCCGTCCTTGCGAAAGCTGACCAGTCCGGCCTCTTCCAGGACTCGGAGGTGTTTGGATACCGTGGACTGGGCCAGGCCGAGCAGGTCCTTGAGCTCGCAGACACAGAGCTCTTTGTGCTCAACCAGCTTGATGATTCGGACCCGGCTGGGGTCGGACAGGGCTTTGATAACTCGGATAAATGGTTTCATTTTTATGGGTGGTTGTGTTTATATATCGCCACATGACGATATGACGACAATGTAGGTCGGAATGATCTGCCTGTCAATGATTTTTTTAAGCAGGGGCGATCCGACTCAAATGCGGATGGTCGCTCAGAGGGGCTGGCGGCTGGGTTTGCGCGGGGATAATTTAAGGGCAATGACTCGAGAGGCGGAAAGGCCAAGTGTCTGTTGGTCGGCTGTCGCAGGGGGATAGCTGCTTTTACAGGGCCGCTTTTGGGGATCGATTACCCAGACAGGAGGCGAGCACGGTGGGCAGACAAGCAAAAACGGGGAACAGCCTTGAATCAAGCTATTCCCCGTTTTTGATATTTGGTGGAGCTACGCGGGATCGAACCGCGGACCTCTTGCATGCCATGCAAGCGCTCTCCCAGCTGAGCTACAGCCCCGCACCTTGTATCCATTTGCTGAACGGGGCCATTATTACCAATCTTTCAGTTCGCCGTCAACTTTTTTTCTTTGTTTTCTTCTCTCTTGTGTTCCGGTCAGCTATTGATGTTGCCAATGTCATGACGCTCTGGTAAAATTACTAATTTATTGTCTTTGGAGCAGATTGTTTGGGCAATTGATTTATTTTTGATGTCTGAGCTGAATGATCGGCAGCCGTTCAAGTTGTTGGCTATCGATATCCGTGTTTGAATCGTTTTTTTTTGTAAAGGAACCGCCCATGTTCTCACCGTTTAATTTTTTGTTTGGCTGGCTGTCCAATGATTTGGCAATCGATCTGGGAACAGCGAATACGGTTCTCTATGTCAAGGGCAAGGGCATTGTCCTTCGTGAACCGTCTGTGGTTGCGGTTCGTCGTGACAGCCGGGGGAGTAAGGTCCTGGCGGTGGGGCAGGAGGCCAAGATGATGCTGGGCAAGACTCCCGGGAATATCACGGCCATTCGGCCGATCAAGGATGGCGTGATTGCTGATTTCGAGGTGACCGAGGCCATGCTTCGTTACTTCATCAACAAGGTCCACAATCGCCGGACGCTGGTGCATCCGCGCATTATTGTCTCGGTCCCGTCAGGAATCACCCAGGTGGAGAAACGGGCGGTCAAAGAGTCGGCCGAGTCTGCCGGAGCCCGCGAGGTCTATCTGATTGAAGAACCCATGGCCGCAGCCATCGGGGCCAATCTGCCCATCACTGAGCCTACGGCCAATATGATCATTGATATCGGCGGTGGCACCACTGAGGTGGCCGTCATCTCCCTGGCCGGTATTGTCTATTCCAAGTCGGTCCGGGTGGCAGGTGACAAGATGGATGAGGCGATTCTTCAGTACATCAAGCGCAAGCATAACCTGGCCATTGGTGAGCGAACCGCCGAACTGATCAAGACCACCATCGGCAATGTCATGCCCGAACTGCCTTATGAAACCATGGAGGTCAAGGGACGTGATCTGGTCTCCGGTGTGCCCAAAACGCTGGTCATCTCTGCCGATGAGATTCAGTCGGCCATTGCCGAGCAGATCGATGTGATTGTTGACGCGGTCAGGGTGGCCCTGGAGGTGACTCCACCTGAACTTTCTGCTGATATCGTGGACAACGGTATTGTCCTGACCGGTGGTGGTGCCCTGCTCAAGAATCTGGACAAGCGTCTCAAGGAAGAGACCGGGATGCCGATTATAGTGGCGGATGACCCCCTTTCCTCCGTTGTGCTTGGTTCTGGTAAGGCACTCGATAATCTCAATATCTTGAGAGAAGTAACGATTGACTAACCAGCATGGCTGGACCTGATTGGCGAACCGCACCAACCATAAAAGTTCGTCCCTTTGGCATGGCCAGTCATGGTCTCCAATGAACGTTCGTATATATCCTGTGTGAATCGCGGCTCTGTCTGGTTGGGCGGTGGGCGGTGCCTGTCTGGATAAGCTGTTCTGGCGTATTTATCTTAATTGCTCTCCTCGGCCGTCTGTGGTTGACCCGCTTGGTGCGGCTTGAGGGTCAGAGGTTGCTGTTGCGAATTTTGTGAGAAAAAAGAAAAACGATAATAAGGGTCGTCCCCGCACCTCTCTGATCCGGCTGTTCAGCTATTTCGGGTTATTCCTTCTTCTTGTCTTCCTTCTTGGTTCTGCTGTGGGCGGGCGGATGGGTTTCTTTCATCAACTGGCCCTGGAAAGTCTGGGACCTGTGCAGGTCTTGCTGACCCGTGCCAGCAGTTCGGTAGTTGCCTTGAAAGATGATTATGTGGCCCTGTGGTATGTTCGTGAAGAGAACAAGCGGCTGTTGAATATCATTGACAAGCACAAGCAGGATCTGGATGAATACCGTGAAGCCTACACGCGAAACCGGAACCTTGAGAGTGAACTGGGCTTTAAACGATCAGCGGATTTTCCGCCGCTGACCGCCCGGGTGGTGGGGAAGGACCCATCCTTCTGGTTTCAGACCCTGGTGGTTGATCGTGGTCGTTCTGATGGAGTGGTGGTTGGCATGGTTGCCAGAACATCACAAGGCGTGGCCGGTCAGGTTATCCAGGTTTCCAAAAATTACTCTAAAATTCTCCTGGCCAATGCCCCCAGCAGTGCCATTGACGCCATTATCCAGAAAAACCGGGTGCGCGGGGTCTTGAAAGGCGCCGGAGAGACGGGATATCAGCTTCACTATGTCCTGAAAAACAGTGATGTGACGGTGGGTGATCGAGTCGTGACTGCCGGGGTGGGTGGGATGTTTCCATCCGGGGTCCCCTTGGGGGTTGTGGCGGCCGTGCGTTCGCAAAGCCGGGGGATGTTCCTTGAGGTGGACGTGACGCCTGCAGTGGATTTTGAGCGCCTGGAAGTTCTGTTTATCAATTTGGGAGAACAGCAGAAAATTGATGAAGAGTTGGGCGCAGGCGAGCGCAAAGGTGAGTAGCCGATGATGGCAATGCTGGTCTTTTTTGTCCTGGCCTTCTTTTTTATGGCCATTCAGACGACTCTCTTTCAGTTTTTTCCGGCCTGGCTTGGCGGCCCTGACCTGGTATTTATTCTGGTGGTTTTTGTTGCCTATCGTTTCGACTGGCTGGGCGGTCTGGTGCTGGTGGTTTTCTGTGGCTGGATGATGGACATTGCCTCTGGTCTGTATCTGGGAACTTATCCTGTGGTCTATCTCTTTGTATTTGCCTTGTTGAAACTCCTGGCTGCCAACAGTCCCCTGCGCGAGGGGCTGTATCAGATTCCCATGGTCGGGATCAGTTATTTTGTGGTTCAACTGCTGTTTTATGGTTTTTTTGTGGTCATTCAGCCTGAGGCTCTGCCGGAATGGAACTGGGCCCAGGTGGTCAGAGAGACTTTTATTCTGCTGGTGGCCTCAATCCCCTGTTTTCTGGCCTTGAACAGCCTTTTTGAGGTGTTGTCCCGACGTCGTTTCGTGTCCAAGATTCTGATCAGGCGCTCCGGGAACCGGTTTCGATGATGGGGGTTGGTCATGGATGAGTGGAAACATCTTGAAGAGCTTGAAGAGGTCAACGAGTATGATGATGAGGCCCTTGATTCCCAGAAAAAGCGGTTGCTGTTGGTCTCTGGGATCCTGTTCTGCTTTGTCGCCCTGATCCTCTTCCGTTTCTGGTCCCTGCAGATCCATAAGGGTGCCGAGTACAGCAAGCGGGCCGACACTAATCGGGTTCGGGTGCGCGAGGTGGTGGCGCCACGCGGAAATATCCTTGACCGCAAGGGCCGTGAGCTGGTCACCAACCGCCCTTCATTCAATGTTGTTCTGGTCCGTGAGGATTCAAATGACATTGATGAACTCCTCAGAAAGTTGTCACGGATCGTGGATGAGGACATCTCTGTCTTCTGGAAACGAATCCGTGAGGCTGAAAAAAGGCCCAGGCATATTCCGGTTCGTCTGAAAGAGGACGTGGACTGGAAAACGCTTGCCTATCTGGAGAATCATAATCAGGAGCTTCCCGGGATCAGGATTGAAGTCCTGCCGGCCCGGGTTTATCATTTCGGCGATATGGCCTCGCACACTATCGGCTATCTGGGCGAGATCAGTCGGCGTGAGCTGGAAAAACAGGATACCTCGGTCTATCGGGGCGGTGATCTGGTGGGGAAGATGGGCCTGGAGAGTCTGCGCGAGGCAGATCTCCGGGGAGAGAAGGGGCTGAGTTTTTCAGAAGTCAATGCCCGCGGTTTTGAACAGCAGCTCCTCAAGAGTATTGAGCCACTTCCCGGCAATGAAATTCATCTGACCATTGACAGTGATCTGCAGCGAGTGGCCGAAGAAGTGATGATGAGTGCAGACAAGTCCGGTGCTGTGGTGGCCATGGAGGTCAAGACCGGCCGTCTGCTGGCCCTGGTCTCGACTCCGCCGCTCCATCTGGAGGACTTTGTCGGCGGAATCTCCCATGCCAAATGGCAGGACCTGCTTGACAATCCCCGCCATCCATTTGTCCATAAGGCGGTTCAAGGATCGTATCCACCTGCCTCCACCTATAAGCTCATCACCGCTCTGGCGGGTCTTGCCAAAGGGGTTATCGATGAGAACACGGTGATTTACTGTCCGGGATACTATGTCTTTGGCAACCGCCGCTACCGCTGCTGGAAGCACAGTGGGCATGGGGCTGTGTCTCTGCAACGGGCATTGTCTGAGTCGTGTGATGTTTATTTTTATCAGGTGGGCCAGCGGGTGGGGGTTGATACCCTGGCCGACTACGCCCGAAAATTTGGGCTGGGCGAGCCCACCGGAGTGGAACTGGAACACGAAAAATCCGGCCTGGTGCCGACCAAAAAATGGAAGAAAGAACGGGACGGGGTGCGCTGGCAGGATGGTGAGACCCTGTCAGTGGCCATTGGCCAGAGTTATAATCAGACAACACCTCTGCAGATCTGCCAGTTGACGGCAATGCTTGCCAATGGCGGTAAGCGCTATCTGCCTCAGCTCATTGAGCAGGTGGTGAATCCCGATGGTGAGGTGATTGGGCAGTTCAAACCGGTCCTGGTGGATGAGTTGAACGAAGACCCTCGTTATCTCCAGCTGATTCGTCAGGGTATGGTCGAGGTGATCCAAGGGAAACAGGGTACTGGTCGGATCGTGCGCATTGAAGGATTGACTATGGGTGGTAAGACCGGGACGGCGCAGGTGGTACGGGTAGCCCAGTACAAAGATATGAAAGAAGAAGATATACCGTATCAATTTCGGGATCATGCCTGGTTCACGGCCTATGCGCCGGCCGAAGATCCTGAGATTGCGGTTACCGTCCTGGTGGAGCATGGTCTGCACGGCAGCAGTGGAGCGGGCCCGGTAGCCAAGGCGGTGATGCAGCAATATTTCGGTGAGCGGTTACCGCCGATTATCCCGGTTGCGGAGCGGAAGAAATGACATGTGGATGGATGAAGAGAGAGCTGGGGCAAGCGTGTGAGCAGATGGCCCCGGGGATGAGGACGAGCAGATGTTTCGGGTAGATCGCCGTTTTTTAACAAGTTTTGACTGGGGCCTTCTGCTGCTCCTTCTTTTGGTCTCGGGGATGGCCCTGTTTAACCTCTACAGTGCCTCGTATCCGCCGAAACCCTGGGGGATGCCGCCCTATGTGCGTCAGGCCTATTTTTTTCTGGGCGGGGGGCTGGGGATTCTGTGTTTGATCAGCTTTGATTACAAGGAACTGCACTCCTGGAACTATCCAATCTTTGTCCTGATGGCCCTGTCGCTGGTGGCGGTCCTGTTTTTCGGCGACAGTGCCGGTGGATCGCAACGCTGGATTAATCTGGGCTTTTTCCGTCTGCAGCCTTCAGAACCGGCCAAACTGGTGCTGGTGGTGGCGCTGGCCAGCTATTACGGGCGCAAGGAGGCTCCTGATGGCTATACCCTGCAGGAACTCCTGCCACCCGTCGGTCTGACCCTGGTCCCCTGTGCCCTGATCATGCTCCAGCCAGATCTGGGCACGGCCCTGATGTTCGTGATCATCTTTGTGTCCATGACTGTCTTTGCCCGGCCGCGGATTTTCACCTATCTGACCTTGGGGGCCATGGGGAGCGGTGCCGGGGTCCTGGCCTGGTTTTTTCTGCTCAAGGATTACCAGAAGCGGCGGATTGAGACCCTGCTCAACCCGGGTCATGATCCCAACGGGGCCGGTTATCAGATCGAGCAGTCCAAGATTGCCATCGGCAGCGGCGGTAAACTGGGCAAGGGCTATCTCGAGGGGACCCAGGGGCACCTGCATTTTCTACCCGAACGCCACACCGACTTTGCCTTTGCGGTCTGGGCCGAGGAGTGGGGATTCTTCGGCACGGTTTTTTTTATCGGGGTCTATTTTCTGATGCTCTTCTGGGGCCTGCATGTGGCCATGACCGCCCGTGATCGCTTCGGCGTCTTTCTCGCCTTCGGCGTGGTCATGCTGATCTTCTGGCAGGCGGTGATCAATTTGTTGATGATCCTCGGTTTGCTGCCGGTGGTGGGGATTCCTCTGCCCCTGGTGAGCTACGGCGGTTCGTCGCTGCTGACCACTCTGCTGGCCCTGGGTATCCTGATGAATGTCAGGATGCGTCGCTTCCAGGGTGAACGTACCCTGGATTAGTCCTGTAGGGTCCTTCTGCTACTTGATTTCTCTGCTCTTTTCGAGCACCAATTCCTTGAGCCCCCGGATAAAGACCGGATCTGTATTAAGCCCGGC
>CALENA010000052.1 GCA_937910875.1 uncultured Desulfobulbaceae bacterium
GTAGGTGTTTCCACTGCTCAGAAACGGCACCTCACCCAGCCGCAGGGCCAGATAGCCAAAGGCCAGAAAACCGGCCAGCATGAACACGCCAACCACCAACTCCATTCCATTTTTTTTCATCTCTGACGATCCTGTAAAGTATTGTTCACCCCGAGTGAATCTTCCACCAGATGGCTCTGATAAATGTTGCCCATGGTCGTCTTGACAAACCGACGGATATGGGGCTCCTCAGACCACTGAATGGCCTCAGGACTGGTAAAGAGATCCGTCCGTCCCTGGTTGAGGATAATCACCTGATCAGCCAGATTGAAGACCCTGGGGATATCATGACTGACAATCACCGAGGTGTAACCGATCTGCTCCTGGGTCCGGACAAAGAGCTGATAAATCTCCCGGGTCATGACCGGATCAAGTCCGGTGGTCGGCTCATCAAAGAGCATGATCTCGGGCTTCAGCTGCAGGGCCCGGGCCAGACCGACCCGCTTGCGCATGCCGCCACTGAGCTGGGCCGGGAATTTGTCTTCATGACCCACCAGTTCCAGCTGGGCCAGGGAGGCCATGACCTGCTCCCGGATCTCATCCTCGCCCTTTGAGGTCCGCTCGCGCAAAGGCAGGGCCACATTCTCATAGACGCTCAGACTGTCAAACAGGGCCGAACCCTGAAACAGGACCCCGAAGCGGCTCCGCAACTGCTCCAGAGCCCTTCCTCGAACCCCGGTCACATCCTCACCATTGACCAGAATCTGACCACCATCCGGCTGCATCAGCCCCAAGACCAGTTTCAGGGTCACACTCTTCCCCTGCCCGCTTCCTCCGGCAATGACCGTTGTCCCGCCCCGGGGAATAACAAAATCGACCTGATCCAGGATCACCTGGCGACCGCCATCTTTCTTGTCAAAAGACTTGGACACCCCCCTGAACTCAATAGCCACCGCGGTCATAACACACTCACCGGCCGGGCTGTAAGGGGTGGGAAGAAAGGCCCGGCCAACAAAGAGACCAGGACTGATGAAATTCCGTCAATCATAAGAGCACCGCCGTCAGCAGATAGTCAAAGACCAGAACAGAAATTGATGACAGGACCACCGCCTGGGTGGTCACCCGGCTGACGCTCTCGGCTCCGAACCCGGCACCCCGGATCAGGTGGACAAAATAACCACGACCCGTGCAGATCCAGATCACCAGAAGTCCAAAGACAAAAGATTTGATCAGCCCCAGTTGGAGATCATGATTGGTGACACTGGAGCGCATCCCTTCAAGATAACTGCCGCCGTTCACTCCCATCAGTTTCACTCCGGCAATATAGCCACCACCAATGCCGACCACATCAAAGAGGACGGTGAGCAGGGGAACCGAAAGGATGGCAGCCAGAAATTTGGGCGATATCAGATACCGAAAGGGATCGACAGCCATACAGTCCAGGGCATCGATCTGTTCAGAAATTCGCATGATCCCCAACTCGGCACACATGGCCGACCCGGCACGACCCGCCACCATCAATGCCGTGAGAACCGGGCCCAGTTCCATGATCAGGGTCAGGGCCACGGCCGAGCCCAGCATCCCCTCGGCCCCGAATTTATGCATTGAGTAATAGCCTTGCAGGCCCAGAACCATACCGGTAGAGGCCGCAGTGAAAAAAATAACCGCAAAGGAGCCGGCACCGATAAAATGCATCTGTTTGACAAACTCACCAAAGCGAAAAGGGGTCCGGAACAGTCCGCGCAGGGCCTGGAAAAGAAAGATCCCCATCCGGCCCAGATCCTGAAGGACAGAGAGACTGGTCGCACCCAGACGTATCAATAAATTACCCTGCATCTCTTTCCTGTTTTCCTCAGCCGGCAGCATGATACTGAACGTTCAACCAGAGAGCCTGCCCCGGCAGCATCAAAAAATTCATACCCAACATGATATAGACTCCACGAACCATTGTCAATCACCAGCCATCAATTCTTACGGGGATCAAAGGTCTCTCGCAGGGCCTCACCAATAAAAATCAGGAGCACCAGCGTGCCGACCAGGACGATAAAAGTTGAAAGCGACAGCCACCAGGCATCGATATTGGCCTTGCCCTGGGCCAGGAGTTCACCGAGGCTCGGGGTCGACGGGGGTACACCCAGCCCGAGAAAATCAAGACTGGTCAGGGCCAGAATCGAGGCCGACATCCGAAAGGGGAGAAAGGTGATCACCGGGGTCATGCCATTGGGCAGCAGGTGCCGAATCATGATCATCACCCCTGAGACCCCAAGGGCCCGGGCGGCCTTGACATACTCCATATTTCGCCCCTTCAGGAACTCGGCCCGCACATAGTCGGACAGCCCCATCCAGCTGAAGAGAGAGAGCAGGGCCAGGAGCAGCAGAATACTGGGTTTGAAGATCGAGGCAAAAATGATCAGCAGATACAACTCGGGCATGGCCCCCCATATCTCGATAAAACGCTGAAAGAAGAGGTCGGTCCGGCCACCGAGAAAACCCTGGATACCTCCGGCGATCACCCCGACCACGGTCCCGACCAGAGTCAGGGCCAGGCCAAAGAGGATGCTCAGCCGAAAGCCATAGAGGAGTCTGGCCAGGACATCACGGCCACGATCATCGGTGCCCAGCAGATTGCTGCGGGTGGGGGGCGAAGGGACCGGCACGGCAAGATCCAGATTGATCGAGTCAAAACTGTGGCGATTGAGCGGAAACAGGAGCCAGTTTCCTTCGGTGGTCAGGCGCTGAAGCAGGTAGGGATCAAGGTAATCGGCCTCGGTCTCGAAATCGCCACCGAAGGTGGTTTCAGAATAGCTCTGCAGGAGGGGGAAGTAGGTCTGGCCCTCATAGCTGACCAGGAGCGGCACGTCATTACTGACCAGTTCCGCGCCAAGACTGAGGACCAGGAAGAAGCCAAAGATAATCAGGCTCCAGTACCCGCGACGGTTCCGTCTGAATCGACGCCAGCGCCGCCGGCCAAGGCTCACCTCCTGCTGTTCTGACACACCCTGTTTCATCTGCTCAGTCAAGCCCTTCAAAGCTGATCCTCGGGTCAACCAGAACATAACTCAGATCCGACAGGAGCCGGGAGACAAGTCCGATGATGGTGAAGAAATAAAGGGTTCCCAGGACCACCGGATAATCACGGTTCAAGACCGACTGATAGGCCAGCAGGCCCATCCCGTCCAGAGAGAAGATGGTCTCGATGAGCAGGCTGCCGGTAAAAAAAGAGGCAATAAAATATCCAGGGAAACCGGTGATGATCGGGATAATGGCATTGCGAAAGACATGTTTGTACAGGACCTGGCTCTCTGCCAGCCCCTTGGCCCGGGCCGTGAGGACGTACTGCTTGCGGATCTCTTCGAGAAAGGAATTCTTGGTCAGCATGGTCATTACAGCCAGACTCCCCACGGCACTGGCCGTGATCGGCAGGACCATGTGCCAGAGATAATCAAGAATCCTGGCGCCAAAGGTCAGTTCACTCCAGTTATCAGAGACCAGGCCGCGCAAAGGGAAAATAGACCAGAAACTGCCGCCGCCAAAGAGGACGATCAGGACAATGGCCAGGACAAAGCCAGGTACGGCATACCCGACCAGAATGGCGGTGGAACTGAGGACATCAAAACGCGAACCGTCACGCACTGCCTTGGCAATCCCCAGAGGGATACAGACGCCATAGACAATGACAAAACTCCACAACCCGAGAGACATGGAGACCGGCATCCGCGAGATCACCAGATCAACGACGCTGCGATGATAATAGTATGATGAACCGAAATCAAAGACCAGATAGTTTTTCATCATGGTCAGAAAACGCTCCAGGGGCGGGCGATCAAAACCATACATGGCCCTGAGCCCGGCCAGCCGCTCACTATCAAGACCAGAATCGCCACGATAGAGAGAGGTGCCCCCGGAACTGGCCTCGCCACCACGGCCATGCCCCTCCATCTGAGCTACCAGCTGCTCCACCGGACCACCGGGAACAAACTGGGTCACCACAAAGGTGACCAGCATGACCCCGAACAGGGTCGGGATCATCAAGGCCAGCCGTTTCAAGATATAAATAAACATAACGCTGCTCTCACCTCACCCATCCCCGCAACAGCAGGGAATCCAGCCTGACCAACCTGCCCCGGGCCGTTGACCAGCCTGCCGGGACACAAAAAATCTCACCCAAGGGGCAAAAAAACACAGACACATTCATTCGTTCAGGTTTTAAAAAACAGACGCGTATGACGCACGTCAGCCCAAACAGAGCCAGAAGGCCAAGGAATGAGCAATGACCTTAAATTGAGCAACTCGTGGATTTCTGCTTGTCTTTTTCGGCACGATATGTCTTTGTGCCGGTGAACAATCATTGCACTTTCCCTTCAACAAAGAGAACTTACCCATCCATGATCACCACCTCTTTCGAACTCAAGGAACTGATCCAGAAGGCGCGCAGCATCGATGCCGTCGGCCTGGACACCGAATTCATCTGGGAGCGGACCTACTATCCGGAACTGGCCCTGATCCAGCTGGCCCTTTCCAATGAAGAATGCTACCTGATCGACCCCTGCGCCCTTGACGATCTCTCTCCCCTAGGAGAATTACTCGCTGATCCGGCGGTTGTCAAAATATTTCACGACGCTCCCCAGGATCTGATGATCCTGACCAGGGCCACTGGCGCCTGCCCGGTCAATATCTTCGATACCCGGCTGGCCGCAGGTTTTGCCGGACGTCCGGCCACCCTGAGCCTTGGTAATCTGCTCATTGACCTCCTGGACATCGACCTGCCCAAGACCGAGACCCGAACCAATTGGCTGCGACGCCCCTTGAGCGACAATCAACTCAGTTACGCCCTGGATGATGTCCGCTACCTCCGAGCCATGCGCGTGCTCATCCTCAGCTCCATCATGGACTCCACTGTGACCTCCTGGCTGAATGAAGAACTGACCCTGCTCAATGATCCACAGAGTTACCTGCCAGGCCCCGATGACCAACGCTACCAGAAGACCAAGGGGGCCAGCAGCCTCAAGCGCCAGGAGTTGGCCATGCTCCAGGATCTGACCACATGGCGGGAAGAAGAGGCCCGGGCCCGCAACCGACCCCGGGGCCACATTGTCAACGACCAGGTCCTGCTGGCACTGGCCAGAAAACCGCCCCGGCAGGCAGCTGAGATCACGGCCTATGGCAAGATCTCAGACAAGACCGTCAGACATTACGGTGAGCGGATCATGGCGATTATCGACCAGAATCAAGGTCGCTCTTCAGACCAATGCCCACCCTCACTGCGTACCGCCAAGCTAAGTTCTGAAGACAAAAGACAGTTGGCCACTCTCCAGGAGTTCATCACCCTGAAAAGTGACATCAGGGGCCTGGACCCCGCCCTGATCGGCAGCAATGCCGAACTCAAAAAACTGATCAAATATCACGGACAACCCAAGAAAACTACAACCCTCCGTCAGGGCCAAGGTTGGCGACGCACCTTTCTCCGTGAGATTTTCGCAGTAGATGGCCCGATCGCGTCCTGATCACGGGTTGATCCGCCTAAGCCTAAAACCTCCCGGTTCGACTTTTTAGCTCTGATCCTGTTCACAGCTTGACAGATTTTTCTTTTTTGAGTAATTATGTTTTCTTTTAGGCTCCACACGCTTGCCCCTTGGGCTCAGGCCCGGCAAGTTGCGCGCATAACATATTGAAAATATAACACAAAAACCCCTGTCCTCCGGGGTAATATTTATTTGACCAGACAGAACACTTATCATGTTTGAAAATCTGACAGACCGGCTGGAAGGAGTTTTTAAAAAGCTCCGTGGCCACGGCACCCTCTCGGAAGAGAATATCAAGGAGTCCATGCGTGAAGTGCGTGTGGCCCTGCTTGAGGCCGATGTCAATTTCCAGGTGGTCAAGGAATTTGTCGCTACAGTGACCGAAAAGGCCGTGGGCCTCGAGGTCTCCCGTGCCCTGTCCCCGGGCCAGCAGATAATCAAGATCGTCCACGACGAGTTGATCACCCTCCTGGGCGGCAGCACTGAAACTCTCCGCCTGGACGGCCAGCAACCGGTGACCATCATGATGGCCGGTCTCCAGGGTTCGGGCAAGACCACCACCTCGGGCAAGCTGGCACGGATGCTCAAGGACAAGGGCCGACGGCCCTACCTGGTCCCTGCCGATATCTATCGCCCGGCAGCCATTGAACAGCTCCAGGTCCTGGGCCAACAACTCGACATCCCGGTTCATCCCTCAACCACCGCGATGAAGCCGGTGGACATCTGCCGTCAGGCAATGGGAGTTGCGGCTGAACACGACTATGACACCCTGATCATCGACACCGCCGGTCGCCTCCATGTGGACGAGACCCTGATGGCGGAGCTCAAGGAGATTCAAAACGCCATCCATCTGAGCGAGGTCCTGTTTGTTGCCGACTCCATGACCGGCCAGGACGCGGTCACCGTTGCTGACAAATTCAATAAGGACCTGGAAATATCAGGTGTGGTTCTCACCAAGATGGAAGGTGACGCCCGTGGCGGCGCCGCCCTGTCCATCAAGAAGATTACCGGCAAGCCCATCAAGTTCGTCGGTGTTGGCGAGGGCCTGGATGCCCTGGAAATCTTTCATCCGGATCGGCTGGCCTCACGAATTCTGGGCATGGGCGATGTCCTGACCCTGATTGAAAAGGCCGAAGCGGTTGTCGACCGGAAAAAAGCTGATCAGGTCGCCAAAAAGATCAAGCAGAACACCTTTACCCTGGAAGACTTTCTTGACCAGATCCAACAGATCAAGAAAATGGGCTCCCTTGACCAGATCCTGGGCATGGTCCCGGGCCTGAACAAGCTTAAGCAACTCAAGGACGCGCCCAAACCGGACGAAAAGGAACTGGTCAAGACAGAGGCCATTATCCGTTCCATGACCAGCAAAGAGCGGCGCAACCATACAATCATCAACGGCAGTCGCCGCCAGCGGATCGCCAATGGTTCCGGGACGGCTGTCTCAGACGTCAACCGCGTGCTGCAGAGCTATACGGCCATGCTGAAGATGATGAAGAAAATGCGTGGCAAGCCTGGGCTTGTCACCGGTACCAAAAGACGCAAACTCCCGAAAGGGTTACGTAAAAGATAAATAATACTTGGGCACCAGCCCCCATGCCGGGTCATCCTCTTTTTTGAAGACCTGCACACTCTCACCGGAGGAACATGTAACAATGGCAGTTCGAATTCGCTTAACCAGAATGGGTCGCAAGAAACAACCTTTTTACCGCATCGTTGTTGCTGACAGCGAGTGCAAACGTGATGGCAAATTTCTTGACATCGTTGGCACTTATGACCCGATGCAGGAGCCTGTCGTGATCAACATCAACAACGACAAACTGCAGGGCTGGATTGGCAAGGGTGCCTTGCCGACCACCACGGTCAAAAGCCTGCTCAAAAAAGACGCGGCAGCCGCATAAGACTCAATGAAAGAGTTGATCGCCTTTATAGCCCGCTCGCTGGTGGATGACCCCGATGCAGTGACAGTCACCGAACGAGAGGAAGAGGACACCGTCATCATTGATCTGGCCGTGGCCAAGTCAGATCTCGGGAAGGTGATCGGCAAACAGGGGCGAACGGCGCGAGCCATGCGCACCCTGCTGGCCACAGCCGCGAGCAAAGAAGGGAAACGGTCCAGGATGGATATCCTGGAGTAAGATGGTTGCAGGTTACGTCTTTTCTGAAGACACCTATGTCCTGATCGGCGAGATCGTCAAGGCGCACGGAATTCGTGGGGAACTGAAGCTCTACACCTTTTCCGGACAACCTGAGGCCATTGCCGGCTATCC
>CALENA010000053.1 GCA_937910875.1 uncultured Desulfobulbaceae bacterium
GTCTCTTTCTCAACCATCCACTTTGGCTGACGACCATGGATAAGATCTGCAGGAATAGCAAGAGGGACATCCTATATTCCGCCTGTGACAAATCTCGTCGCGGATCTCTCTTTGATAGTTACGACAGTTGTAAGAGATACTGGGAGTGTCGTGCTGCGACTACAGCGACCGGGTAGAAAGAGACCTTTTCAAGGTGCCTCGACTTGCTTATCCAGATCATGATGGGTCTCTTCCAGGAGCTTCACCGGAGAATGCAAAAACTCGTCCGAGCGGCCACGAGGGTCATAAAACTCAGGGTTATAGGCGCGGATGAGATTCAAATGCTCCCAGCGGGTGAGATAGTATTGGATCAGGGCCGGCAGTTCGGTATAGACCGTGGCCTCAGGCTCAGGATCAACAAAGCTGGAGCCCTCCAGTTTTGCCGCAGACAGGGTCTGATTGCAGTAAAAATTTTCCAGAAACATCAGCTCACCCGGCATCCGGGCCTCGACTCCGATCCGGTTCAATCCCCTGACCAGCCATTGCAGACAGTTCTTGCCGACCCGAGCCACGGGATAGGGCAGATAAATCTCCCTGGGGGTCTTCAATTCAAGATATGATTTAATGGTCAGAATCAACTGAGCCAGGTCCACCGGGTTTCGATCAACAACATTATAGGTCTGACCGGAAAACTCCGCCCGATGCTCCAGGAGATGATCGACCAGGAAAGGAATCTTCCTGACATTGGTGTAGGAATGCATGACCCCGGGACGGGTAAAGAGCAGCGGCAGGGCCCGATTGACAATGGCAAAAAAGAGCCGATGAAATCCCTGGATTTTATGATCATGCTCTCCGTAGACAATGGCCAGGCGCAGAATCGTGACATCTAGACCATGCCGGCGGTGGAGATGCCCCAGAGTCAGTTCGGCCATGAGCTTGGACTTGGCGTAATTGCCCAGCCCGGCGCCCAGGGGCAGTCGATCCTCCTCCCGGAGATCGTCACCATTGGGCAGGGTGGCGGAGGAACTGATATGGATATAGGGGATACCCAATGCCAGCGCAGCCCGGGCCAGATTAATCGCCCCCTGATAGTTGACCTCAAAGGCCAGCTGCGGATCACTGTCAATGGCGGCAATGGCCGCATTGACAATGAAGGCCGGGCGATGCTCCTGCAGGTAATCGGCAATATCACCAGGTGCGACCAGACTCAATTTCTTGCTGTTGGGGGCTAAGACCTCATACTCTCCCGCCCGCCGGGTCTTGAAATGATGAACCAGACAGCCACCCACCAGGCCGGAACCACCGATGACCAGACCGATCTGTCTGGGTTTTGATATACCTCCTGCCATCCGTTACTCCTTCAGCCGTTTGTCCAGCTCATCGGCCAGATAGCCCAGATGTTTACCCTCTTCCTCAGCCAGGAATTCAAACAGTTCCCGGCTCTGCTCATCCCCGGCCAACCGCCCCAGGCGACTGTACAGATCCAGGGCCTGCGTCTCAAGCATCATGCCCAGATAGAAGATATCCTTGACATCAGCAATCTGGGGACCGAAGTGGGCCATCATCCGGGCCTGATCAAAACCACCCTCAACAGCGCCCGCCTCGGTCTCCAGGGCCGCATCGGCCAGGCCCTCAGGGGCAAAGCGCGCACGCAGTTGCGCCTTGTGTCCCTCCTCAAAACGGGCCAACCGCTCGAGAACCTTCCGATCCCTGGCCTCAACCACCCGATCCACCAGGGCCAGATACAACTGACGCAGTCCCTCTTCCATGGCATAGGCCATGACAAAGACAGAAGAAAAATCCCGGTCGACAAAAAACTCCAGCCCCTGTTCCTCAGGACCTGCGGCCTTCTGTCCCTGCCAGGCGACGATCCCACCGCTGATATTGTACACCTCCTGAAAATCAGCGCCCAGGAGGAGCTGACTGGCCGCCTTGCTCCGCACCCCGGAATGGCAATAGACCAGAACCGGCAGTTTAGGATCAAGCTCAGCCAGGCGACCGGACAACTCCTTGACCGGAATCAACCGGCAGCCGGGGATATGACCCTGCTCATACTCAGTGGGCCGGCGGACATCCAGAAGCTGATAGTCCGTAGCCAATCGCGCTGCCATAAACTGCCGGGCTTCTTCCGGGGTCATGTTGCTGCTGGAGGTAAAGAGATTTTTCCAGTTCATACAGTCAACTCCTCATACAGGGCCTCGTTATAGCCCACATAACAGGTCGTCCCCTGCCGCAGCGTCGGGGCGCGGAGATTGCCGGTCCGCCCCAGGGCCGCTGCCAGCAGTTCATCCCGAACAGACTCGCCGGGCCGGACATACTCAAGGACCTTCTTGCCCTTGGCCACCCGGACCAACTGTGCCTGAGCAAAGAGCTTCCAGGCCGCCTCATCTTGTAACACACTCTTGCGCGCATCCACTTCCTGAACGATCATCGCTCCTGCCTGTTCCAGAGCCGCACGGGCCTTGATACAGGAGGTTCAGCCCTTCCGGAAATAGGCCCAGTCAATCTTCATCTTTCTCCCCCTTGGTTTGCCTTATTGCCTGTAAACAAAAAAACACCTGACCCGCCCGACAGGTCTTCCTGAGCGATGCTGACCAGTATAGCCACAATCCTTACTGAAACTGTTCAATAAACTTGCGATCAATCCAGTCCTTGATCCTGAAGGCCAGACGACCACTGAGATTCAGCCAGCGTTTGCGCAACACCCCCTTCCCCTGACCAAGATTAAAGATCAGAAGATAATCGCCCCCCGGATCAAACGCCTGCAGCGGCTGACCCTGGATCATGGCCTTGAGATTATGAAAGAGGACCGGGTTTTCGCGCACTGCATACACCCCGACCTTGTCCAGTTCCTGCTCCTGAAAGGAGATACAGTCACCTCCACCAAAGATCTCGGGAAAGTCGACATGCTGGAGAAAACGATTCACCAGCAACCCCCCGTCCGGCCCCACCGCCATTCCCGCCGCCTTGAAAAAAGGCGAGGGATGGACACCGGTGGCCAGGAGAATAAAATCGAGGGCCTCACTCTGCTCACCATCAAAGACCAGCCGCATGTCCTCGATCCGCTGCAGATAACCATTTTCAATGATCTCCACCCCGGCCCGTTCCAGGAAGGAACGGCTTTTGTCACGGACCGCCTCCGGGAAGCGACCCATAAACCTGTGACCGGCGTAGAGGTACACCTGGGCCGGATGGCTGCTCTCAACCAGCAACTGCCTCAGATTACCGGAAATCTCAGCCCCGGCCGGGCCACCACCAACCACGGCCACCTTGAGTGGCCGCAAGGTCGACTGGGTCGCAATGACCTCTCGGGCCTCATATAATCGCTCAATGGGTTTGACCGTGAAAATCCGTTCCTGGTCGCCGCTGATCTCGGGCAATTGCACACTGCTGCCGGTATTAAAGGAGACCAGGTCATAATAGATCTGCGCCCCGGAGGCCAATGCCAAGCGTCGTTGCTTGGGGTCCACGGCCACAATCGTATCCCGGACAAAGATCCCCCCCTGGGCCTCCACCTGGGCCCGGGTGGCAAAGCGGATCTCATCAGGTTCATAGGTGCTGCCGAGCATCCCCGGCCCCATGCCCGAGTAATAGTGGTAGTCCGAGGGTCCGATCACGGTCACTCGCCAGTCCAACTCGACAAAGTCCCTGAGATGGGCCAGGGACACCATGTGGGCGTGACCGCCACCGGCCAGAACCAGATGCTGTGTCATACACTGCCTCCTTCAAAAATACGTCTGGATACTCCACGGGCCAGTCACCACCATCAAACCAGCATGGCTGGACCAGATTAGCCCGCCACAACTAACCATGAACGTTCGTCACTTCGGCATGGCCGGTCATGGTCTCCCATGACCTTTCGGATCAACCGCAAAACCGGAGCTGATCTGCGGAGTTGATCTGGTCAACGACGCTGAAAAAAGAACATGGCCACCAGGAGCAGCGCAAGTCCGGGATAGATGATCGGCTCAGGCCAGGGCTGCCCCAGCACACGGTTGATCACCAGGACCAGGGGCGGGTAGAGATAGGAATAGGCCATGACCCGGGTCGGTCCCAGATACAGGATAGCATACTGACTGATGAAAAAACTAATGATCGTTGAAAAAACCGCCAGGTAAAAAATTCCACTCCAGATTTTGAACGAAATCCCAGCCCAGTCAACACCGCTCAGTTGGTGACCGCAGAAGAGCAAGAGCCAGCCACAGGCGGTCACCATGATCCAGAAGGTCATCACGGCCATGGACTCACCCCGATGCAGGAGACGGATCAGGGGGGTATAGAGGGCCATGACCAGGCAACCACCCAAAAAGATCAGGTCGCCCTGATTCCAGTTCATGGCCAGAAGCTGGCCGGGATCGCCCCGAAAAAGAACCCACACGGCGCCGACCCCGCTCAGGACCAAGGCCACCATTCGACCATCCAGCCGCTCACCCACCAGAACCCGGGCATAGAGGGCCGAGATCGCAGGAACCAGGGTGAAGATCACACTGGTATTCAGGGCAGTGGTGGTGCGCAGGGCCTGGAACATGGCCCAGAAAAAGATGACCAGAACACCGCTCACCAGGCTGTAGCGAATCAGGGCCGAGACCTTGACATCAAGGCCATGGCGCCAGTAAATAAAGGGAGCAAAGAGGGCCGTGCCCATTGCAAAACGGACCAGGGTCAGGATCGCCGGATCGAGTCCCCCGGCAATGGCCTCGCCGACAGTGAACGACCCTGCGACCAGAACGGCGCAGAAGAACATCAACAGATGAATCACAACGATCGGTTTTTGGGTCATGGAACTCCTGTCAACGGGCCAGACTTGTCCGCCGCGACAGCAGCGAGTATGATAAACAACTGGTGGCTCAATTCTGCAAAGCCTTCTCAGTTCTCGTTCCAACCAGCATCGCTGGGCCAGAACGGCTGAACAAAAATGGCCAACCATGAAAGTTCACTGCTTCGGCATGGCCAGCCATGGTCTCCGATGAACTTTCATATAAATCGGTTCACTCCACCTGCGACAAAGATTTTTCATACAGGAGCGTTCGGCCCACCAGATCCCACTACATTTTTTTCAGGAGCATGCTGCATGGAAATCATCCTTATCGCGGCCATGGCCGCCAACCGGGCCATCGGCCGCAACAACCAGATTCCCTGGCACCTGCCCGACGACCTGCACTGGTTCAAGGCGACCACCATGGGTCATCCTCTGATCATGGGCCGCAAGACCCATGAATCCATCGGCCATGCCCTGCCGGGCCGGGAAAACATCGTCCTCAGCCGCTCACACGACATCCTTTTCGCGGGCTGCACCGTGCTCCACGATCTGAGATCAGCCCTGGAACATTGCCGAAGGCAGGGCGCCCAAAAGGTTTTTATCATCGGCGGGGAGCAGATCTTCAAAGACGGCCTGAAACTGGCCGACACCATCCTGCTCAATATTCTGGAACGCAGGGCAGAGGGCGATGTCTTCTTTCCCCCTTTTACCAAAGACGGCTTCACGCTCCAGGAGCAGGTCCCTGTCCCGGGCCAGGAGCCCTATACCCGCTGCCGCTATACCCGGAACAACTGACCAAGGTGACCCAAAAAAACAGGGAAAGAGCAAATCTGCCGGCGTCATCAGGGCTTGATATAGGCGTACCCCGCCTTTTGCAGATCAATCAGGGCCACAATCCCGGCCGGAATAATTTCAACACCGGCAATCAAACGGGCGGGATCGACCTCAAATCGTTTCAGGGCATTGGCACAGGCCTGCAGTCGAACGCCCTGAAACGCCAAGGCCTTGATCCGTTCGAGAAAAGGAGCAGCATTGTCCCTGGCAAGCAGGGCCACGGCCGGACCATTGACCAGAATGATCAGGTCATGCTCCTGGCCTGGAATGGCACCGAGAAGATTGATCACATTGTTAAGGGCCAGATTAAAAACCGGCTCGGCATTCTGATCCACATGAAAGACTGCACTGTATTGCATCACACACTCCCGTCAAAAAAGATGGCGTCGTAACAATTTCGGAACTGACAACCAGTTCATCGAAAAAGAAAAAACAGACAATGACCAAAGGTGGCTGGTCTGCTGGAGCAGATTTTTCTGCTGATAACCATTGCCAAATTTGTCCATTCCCGTATGATATCGCTCACCCATCAGCCGTCTGAAAACAGATGGAAGCAAACCACACGGACAGATCCTGCAACCGTGGCTGCCCCGCCATAAACCTGATGTCCAGTCAAGGCTCAGCTGCCACCACCATCTTTAACAGATTCAACAGGTCACGTACAATTGGAAAATTTTATCCTGATCACCATCTGCCTCGGCGCCGGCCTGATCCTCCAGCGTTTCAAGATCTTTGCGCCCCAGGCCCCACTGGCATTGAACCTCTATGTCATCTGGATTGCCCTCCCCGCCCTCATCCTGAAGCAGGTGCCGACCCTGGCCTTTTCCACGGAGCTCCTGGTTCCAGTCATCCTGCCCTGGCTGATGGTGGTTATCGGAGGCGTGCTGGTACTGGCCGCGGCCCGGATAATGCACTGGTCACGGGAGATCACGGGCATCCTGCTTCTCACCGTGCCCCTGGGCAATACCTCCTTTCTCGGTATTCCGATGATCACCGCCCTGTTCGGCGAGGACATGCTCCCCTACGGGATCATCTACGACCAGTTCGGCTCCTTCATGGCCCTGGCCACTTACGGCACCCTGATTCTCGCCCTGTACGGCAACAGCCGCAACAGCCCCAACTGGCGCCAGGTCGGGTACAAGATCATCACCTTTCCGCCTTTTATTTCCCTGACCCTGGCCCTGCTCCTGGGGCCATATCTCCAGCACCCGACTCTGGCCGAATCCTTCAGCAAGATCGGTTCCTCTCTGGTTCCGGTGGTCATGTTCGCCATTGGCCTGCAACTCAAGATCCGCCTGGCCCCCGGCAACACCCTTCCTTTTGTGTACGGCCTGACGGCCAAGCTGATCCTGGCCCCGCTCATCGGGCTGGCCCTCTGCCGGGCGGCAGGAATCGACACTCCGGCCGCCACCATCGCCATTTTTGAGTCTGGCATGCCACCCATGGTCACGGCCGGAGCCCTGGCCATCAGCGCTGGACTGGCCCCGGAACTGGCCGCAGCCCTGACCGGCTGGGGAATCCTGGCCGCCTTTGTC
Organism: uncultured Desulfobulbaceae bacterium; assembly: GCA_937910875.1. Classification (GTDB taxonomy): domain Bacteria; phylum Desulfobacterota; class Desulfobulbia; order Desulfobulbales; family Desulfocapsaceae; genus Desulfatifera. Next base: position 7,108 of record CALENA010000053.1, read on the forward strand.
ACCCTGCCCGCGCTCGCCTATCTCCTGTAACCCCAAGCTGGCCCAAAGACGGACAGCAGATCATGGCGATTCATCTGCCGGTGATTCATCTTGACAGTGATCAACAACTGACTACTATCAAAGGAAGGGCAATAACTTACCTGCCCCTTTGCCACAGCCAGCTCCGCTCAAATCATCTTTATTGATATCAGAGGGTTTTACACTCATCTTGAACAACAGAGGAGGCGACCATGAGTATCATCACAGCTGTCCACGCCAGAGAAATCCTTGATTCCCGTGGCAATCCAACGGTTGAAGTCGATGTCACCCTGAACAGCGGCGAAATGGGCCGTGCCTCTGTTCCATCCGGGGCCTCCACCGGTCTCCGCGAGGCCGTGGAGTTACGTGACCATGACCCAGACCGCTACCAGGGCCGAGGCGTACTCAAGGCCGTCACGGCCGTCAATCTGATCATCGGCCCGGCCCTGCTGGGCACAAGCACCCTCGATCAGTCTGGCATTGATGCCAAGATGCGGGAGATGGACGGAACCGCCAACAAGGCGATCTTCGGGGCCAACGCAATCCTCGGGGTCTCCATGGCCACCGCCCGGGCTGCGGCCATGGCCAGAAAGCTCCCTCTGTTCCGCTCGCTCAGCCACACCGAGGTCGACCTCCTGCCCGCCCCCTGCTTCAATATCCTGAACGGCGGGGCACATGCCGACAACAACATGGACTTTCAGGAGTTCAAACTGGTCCCTGTGGGAGCCCCCTCATTCAGCGAAGCATTACGCATGGGCACCGAGGTCTATCATGTCCTGAAAGGATTGCTGGTGGAACAGGGATACAGCACCGGTATCGGTGATGAAGGCGGCTTTGCCCCCAATCTCAAGGGCAACGAGCAGGCCGTGGAACTGATCCTTGAGGCAGTGGCCCGGGCCGGTTACCGCGCCCCGGAAGACATGGCCATTGCCCTTGACCCGGCGGTCAGCGAACTCTGGGTCGACGATCATTACGAGCTGAACAAGTCGGGTGGTGGCCACAAAAGTTCCGAGCAGATGATCGATCTCTGGGCATCATGGGTCCGGCAATACCCGATCATCTCCATCGAAGACGGCCTGGCTCAGGAGGACTGGACCGGCTGGCAGGAGTTGACCCTGCGCCTGGGTGAGAGGCTGCAGCTGGTGGGTGACGATATCTTCTGCACCAACCCGGCCATCATCTCCAGGGCCATTGAACAAAAGGTCGGCAATGCAGTCCTGATCAAAATGAATCAGATCGGGACGGTCAGTGAGACCCTGGAAGCCATGCAGATTGCCCGGGCCGCCGGCTACACCTGCTATATCAGCCATCGCTCAGGCGAGACCAGCGACGACTTTATCGCCGACCTGGCCGTGGCCACCGGCGCCGGACAGATCAAGACCGGCGCCCCCTGCCGGGGTGAGCGGCTGGCCAAGTACAACCAGCTCCTGCGCATCGAAGAACTGCTGGGCGACAAGGCCCGCTACAATGGCTGGGCAAACTTCAAGAAAACAGGCCATTGAGCCATGCCCAGGGCTTTGCAGGCTTTCTGAAAAAAGAGCTCACATCGACATGCGAGCTAACTCCTTAGCCTGACAAAAGAACTCAGAAATACGCCCTGAAGAGGATCAAAAAAGTCGACTTTCCGCTCCGTTCATGGTTCATTGCCGAATACATATGCTCGCAAGCTCGTTCCGACTTTCCAGCAGAATACAGGTAAATGCAACGATTACGAACCCTTTCCCTGGTTATCATGCTCACCCTCTCTCTGATCTTTGCCTGGATGTTTCAGGACCACTTCAGCCCGCCACTGACACGGCCGCTGCCATACATCCCGGCGCAGATTCAGAGCGCAGACCTGGATTTTTCCGATATCCGCACGGTCAGCGACAAGAAAAAACGTTTCTTTGAATTCATGCGTCCGATCATCGAACATGAAAATATCAGGATTATGGAACAGAGACTGCGTCTGCAGAATACGCCGGCCAAAAAAATAAACAAGAAATGGCTGGCCAGACTGGCCCGGGATTACGGGGTCAAGATGGGCACTATTGAAGAGACCCGCAAAAAATTGCTGACCCGGGTCGATATCATCCCCCTGGAACTGGCTCTGGCACAGAGTGCCAACGAAAGTTCCTGGGGCCAGTCCCGCTTTGCCCTTGAGGCCAACAACATGTTTGGTCAATGGTGCCTGACCGCTGGCTGCGGTCTGGTCCCCAGGCAACGCGACGAGGATCAAACGCATGAGGTGAGCACTTATTCCAGTGTAAACGATTCAGTACGCAGTTACCTGTTGCTTCTGAACTCTGGAAAAGCCTTTCATAAGCTGCGCCTGATTCGCCGGCAACATCGCGACAAGAAAAAACAGTTGAATGCCCTGGCGCTGGCTGAGGGACTGTCCGGCTATTCGGCCCGCGGCCAGAGCTATATTCGTGAAATCCAGTCCATAATCCGCATCAACAAAAACATGATGAGGCCCACGAAACCAAGCTTCCCACCCATTGTCGACACCTTTTCTAGCCCTTCCAAGGTCTCATTCAAACAGTAATCGTCCCCGTTAGAAGAATTTCAAGGGCGGCATTGGCCTGGAGGTGCGCCACGATCCCCAGTCGCGGCGCTGAAAGCCCCAAGGTCTCAAGACCGCCACTCTGCTGATCGCCACAGATCACCAGCCGGCCGCGAACCTGCGTGACCAGCCGCGCACTCCCGCCAAAACCGGCCAGCCCGGAGCCGGTGATGATATAACGGTCGGGAAAGGCGCCAAGCCAGGTCCGCACGACCATGGCCTTGTCCGCCGATCGATCAAAGGCCTCGACCAGGAGATCGGCCTCACCAAACAGTTCAGTGACATTCGTGGCCACAACCTTCTCAGGATGCAGGATTAATTCGGCGTGGGGATTGATACGCAGGAGGTTCTCGGCCAGGGCCTCAACCTTGAGCCTGCCCAGCTGTTCCCTGAAGTAATACTGACGGTTGAGGTTACTCAACTCTACCCGGTCAAAATCGGCAATGATCAGCCGCTGCACTCCGGCCCGCAGGAGGCTGACCGTGATATTCGAGCCCAGGCCCCCGGCCCCGGCAATAGCCACAGTCCGACCGGCCAGACGGTTCAAGGACCCCGGAGGGTTTCTGGAGTAGAGCTCGCCCAGATAAATCTCACGCGCATCCGAGACTGCCATCACATCTGCCCGGTCAGATGCTGAAGAATGGCCACACCGGCAATGACCGCGGTCTCGGCCCGCAGAACAAGAGGGCCAAGGGAGACACTGACATACCCGGCTGCCCGGGCCTCATCAACTTCGGCCGCAGTCAGCCCGCCTTCAGGCCCGACCAGCAGGTGAATCAGGGAGAAGGCGGCAAGATCAGGCAGTCCGGCAAGTCTGCCCTGCTCCTCTTCTTCCCAGAACAACAACCTTAACTCCCGAGCCGTGGCCACCGGCCCAGCGCACAGGTCAGCCCAGGTCACGGCCGGGAGAATTTCCATGGGATCGGGCCGGGCACATTGTTTGCAAGACTCCTCAACAATCCTCTGCCAGCGTTCTTCCCGCCTGGCCCGGCCCTTGGCATCACCGAGCCCGCCCTGACAGCGGGCTGCAGCAACGCCTTGATAGGCAGCCACCCCAAGCTCGGTGCATTTCTGCACGGCCAGATCCATTTTCTTGTTTCTGATCAGGGCCTGGTGGATGATGAGGGCCGGACCCGCAGGGCGCGGACATTCAGTAGCACCCAAAAGCCGAACACGGACCCGCAGGCCCAGTTCAGCAACCTCGGCCTGATAACTGCGACCGCTGCCATCAAAAAGCTGGATTCGAGCGCCCAGGCCCAGGCGGAAGACCCTGAGCAGATGATGCGACTCGGCCTCTGAAAGCGAAACATGATCGCCGTCCCGACTCTCCGGTTCAAAAAAAAAGCGGCGCATTGAAAGCCTGCGACTCAGATCAGATCTCAGTGACCGTGCAGGCCCCGGTGGGACAGACTTCAACACAGGTCTCACAGCCAATGCACTCATCGGCATTCACCGGATCAGACTTGCCATCCACCAGTTCATAGACCCCGGCCGGACAGGCGTTGATACACTCCTCACTCCCCTGACATTTATCCTTATCTACAACAACTTCCCACATGGCACATCCTCCTGTTCCATTGATTGACAAAAAATAATGACATCGCAACCATTCCCATAGACTTCATCGTGATCTGTTTTGCCCACTTTGCCGGCTGCCCGTAAAGCGTTGGGTATAGACAAGCAAGTTCGCCGAAAACCGACCACTCTTCTTCTATCGAAATGCTCACCAGGCCATTCCACCACTTGATATACGTCCATCAAGCATAATCTCATAACGCATGTTCAAAAACTTCGTTTCCCGGCGTCAAGCAAACCGCTTTGTGCGGCGACACTCATCCGTGCTAGATTTCCTGGGGGATTTCTAACTCTTTCATATTCTGATTCTCAGGAAGCTTTTTGCAAGGTTTGTTTACTTGGGATCATTGGATCTTATTCGTTCAAACTCCTGCTTATTGGGTAGGCCAGATTCACCCCAATTGCATTTTCTATCATTTGAGTTTGTACCAAAGGATGAGATCAGTTTGCCAAGATTACATGATTTGCACTGAGGACAGCAGACTTTTTCTTGCCCCTTTGTTAATTTTTCAAATGTATGACTACAATCTCTACACTCAAATTCAAAAATCGGCATGGGCTATTCCTTTTATATCCAAACGGATTGATTTTTTTAATCTTGGCTTATCCCACCGCCGAACATTTTTTATCCGAAAGTTCATCGAAGACCATCATTGGCCATGCCGGAGTAACGAACGTTCATAGTTGTTTGTGGTTGGCCATGTTGAACCAGCCATGCCGGTTATTCTAGCACAGGCCCTCGAGCCAGACCAAACAATTATTTTCGGTAACTGGTCAGCGGCACCCTATTTTAGAACGATTATTGTCGAAGCAGACACAGAGCCGCCCACTCCTCCCGCTCTTCCCGGCGACTGACAACGCACCCCAGACGCCCAAAGGTAGCACTGATGGCTGTGGCCTGTTCTCCATGCAGAATCCCGGAAAGGATCAGGGTTCCGCCCGGCCGGAGCAGGCGGACCAGAACCGGGGCCATCTCCTGGAGAACATCATGAATGATATTGGCAACGATCAGGTCAAAGGGGCCGGACACCTCTGTCAGGTCCTGCGCTGAAACCGTTACCCGATCGTCCAGATGGTTCAACTCCACATTCTCCCGCGCGGCCGTCACCGCCAGGGGATCATTATCAATGGCCGTGACCGCTTTTGCCCCAAACAAGGCCGCGCCCATGGCCAGAATTCCGGTGCCGGTGCCCACATCCAGGACAATGCCAGCCGGCTTCTCACCAAGACTCTCCCGGAGGAGCAGGAGAGACAGGGCCGTCGTGGCATGATGGCCGGTACCAAAGGCCATGCCCGGGTCCATGGTCAGGACCAGTTCTTCAGCCTGCGGCTCATACGGCTCCCAGGTCGGGGCAATGATCAATCCGGGGAGGATGGGAAAGGGGGCAAAATGGACCTTCCAGGACTGGGACCAGTCTTCGTCCGCCAGCAGCTCAGCACTGACCCCAGGCGTTTCCACTCCAAAAATATCGGCCAGCATGGCCACATGATCCTCGATTTCCCGCACCCGCTCTGCCCGTTTCCGGGCATCGGGGTCCGCCTCTTCAAAAAAACCGTTCACCACCACTACCGGGCCGGGAGGATCAATGGTCATCTCCACCCCAACCCCACCAAGACCCTCGAGAAAATCACTGACCGCCTCGGCCATCATCCGAGGGCTGGTCACGGCCACGTGCAGGCGACTGTGCACGACCTGTTCATCTGCTTTCATTGTCACCTCTCAAGTCATCCACGACCACTCGTTCCCGAGCTGCAACGACTTTGATCAAAAATATTTATAAATATCATCAAGGATAGTTCTTGACAGGATACGGGTAGCTGTTATTTTTCTCGAATATCAATTATACTTATGCGATCTGACTGCGGTTCGTCGCCACCATTCATGCAAGAATTGAATGACGCGGCCCTCCCGCACAGCCGACCATTACCTGACTGCCATCTGAGCGCCACCTATGGAACATACTATACACTTTTTACCCGATGATGTCCGCATCAAGGTGGTAGACGGAGAAAATCTGCTCACTGCGGCAGCGGCGGCCGGTGTCTATATCCATGCCTTTTGCGGAGGCGACGGAGTCTGCGGCAAATGCAAGGTCCATCTTGAGCAGGGTGAGGTCAAGTCCGAGTCTGCTGCCTCGCTCAAACAGAAAGATTATGAAAATGGTGTCCGCCTGGCCTGCAAGTCCACGGTCACCTCAGACATCACCGTCCGTATCCCGGAGATCATCAAGGCCGATGGCCAGGCCCTGAAGCGCCAGCCCAAGACCACCCGGGCCATTTCAGCCCGCTCTCTGGAAAACCTGGTCGGCACCTGGTCGGTCGACCCACCCGTGGGCAAACTCTTTCTCAAACTGCCACCGCCCACCGTCGATGACAATATCTCGGACATGCAGCGACTGATGCGGGCAATCAAGGCCACCCAGCCCGACGGCCCCGAGCCCAACTACGATCACCCCCAACTGATCCGGGAGCTCTCCACCGACCTGCGCGAGGCCAACTGGGAAGTGACCGCCATCCTGCTGCACGGCAAAGGCGCCAACGAACCGGACCGGATCATCGGCGTGGAACCGGGCGACACCACTGACCGCCTCTATGGCCTGGCCGTGGACATCGGCACCACCACCGTCGGCGGAGTCCTGATCGACCTCAACAGCGGCGAGATCATTGCCGAGGCCTCGGGCTACAACTCCCAGGTCGGATACGGCGAGGACGTGATCTCACGGATGATCTACGCGGCCCGGCCCGGCGGCCTCAAGGGCCTGCAGGCCAAGGTGGTTTACACCATCAATGCCATCATCGAAGAGGTCTGCAAAAAGGTTTACATCAGCCCCAGCGATATCAGCTACATCATGGCCGCGGGCAACACGGTCATGGCCCACCTGCTCCTGGGCATCAACCCCAGATATATCCGCGAGGCCCCATACGTCCCCTCGGTCAGCCAGTTCCCACTGACCCGGGCCGCAGATCTGGGCATCACTGCCCATCCCTCTGTGCGCCTCTTTCTCTACCCCTGCGTCTCTTCGTATGTGGGCGGGGACATCATCGCCGGAGTCCATGCCTGCCAGATGCATGAAAGTGACGAGATTTCACTCTTTATCGATATCGGCACCAACGGTGAGATCGTAGTCGGCAACAGGGACTGGATGGTCTGCTCGGCCTGCTCGGCCGGACCGGCCTTTGAAGGTGGCGGCATCAAATACGGAATGCGCGCCAGCCAGGGGGCAATCGAAAATTTCCAGATCCAACCCGAGACCTTTGATCCGATGATCGTCACCATCGGCCAGACCAAGCCCCGGGGCATCTGCGGCTCAGGCCTGATCTCCATTGTCTCTGAACTCCTTGAGGCCGGGGTCATCGACCCCCAGGGCAAGTTCCGCCGCGACCTGAACCACCCCCGAATCCGCGAGGGCGAAGACCGCTGGGAGTACGTTCTGGCCTGGGACCGGGATTCAATGATCGGTGAGGACATCGTCATCACCGAGGTCGATCTGGACAACCTGATCCGGGCCAAAGGGGCCATGTATGCCGGCTACCAGACCCTGCTCGACTCGGTGGGCCTGACCTTCAACGATCTCGACCGGGTCATCCTGGCCGGGAACTTCGGTGCCTACATCGATCTTGAACGGGGCATTGCCATTGGCCTGCTCCCGGACATCGACCGGGACCGTTTCTATTATCTGGGCAACGCCTCCATGCTTGGCTGCCAGATCAGTCTCACCGACCACCGCCGCTTCCGCAGCCGGGTGGTCGTCCGAAGCCTGATGACCAACATCGAACTGGCTGAAAACCCGGACTTCATGAATCATTACATGGCCGCTCTGTTCCTGCCGCACACCGACCTCAGCCTCTTTCCCACGGCCAAGGCCCATCACCGCTCAGGCCGCTGAGTGACAGGCCGGGAGATGCGTTGACAAAACAATCAAAAAAAACTAAACTACAGTACTTTATTGTACAATCAACCTCAGACCAAGAACGAGCGTAAGGAGAATCATATGTCACAGAAAGTAATGGCTATTGCCGAAAGCATCAACATCATGGGCAAACGCAGCGGCGAGGCCATGAAAGCACGAATTCAAGGACCCGTTCAGGAGATGGCCCGTGAGGAGACTGCGGCAGGGGCCTCTTACCTCGATCTCAATATCGGCCCGGCCCGCAAGGACGGCACCGAGCTCATGCCCTGGATCGTCCAGACCGTTGAGGCCGCCTCGGACCTGCCCCTCTGTCTTGACACCACCAATATGGATGCCATGGCTGCCGGCTTCAAGGTCGTTAAAAACCGCGAGGCAGCAATCATGAACTCCATCTCGGCCCAGCCCGAGCGCATGGAGAAGATGATCCCCGTGGCCGCCGAAATGGGCTGTAACGTCATTGCCCTGCTCTGGGGAGCCGATGGCATGCCCCGGGACTCCAACGAGCGTGCGGCCATGGCTGTTGACCTGATGATGGCCCTGGCCGAGGCCGGAATCCCCAATGAGAAGATGCTCTTTGATCCCATCGGCACCCCGATCACCCTGGGCTCCGACCAGATCGCCTCAGGTCTCGAGTTCATGATGATGCTGCCTGAGATCGCCCCGGGCGCCGGTTCAACGGTCGGCCTGTCAAACGTCTCCAACGGAGTGGCCGATCACCTGCGCAAGTACCTGGACCGCACCTACCTGATCATGCTCATGAAATACGGGATCACCACCGCCATTGTCAACGCCTATGACACCGAGCTCATGGCCATCTGCAAGGGTGAACGCCAGAACTACGTAGACATGGTCCATGCCATGATGGACGGGGTTGATCCTGATCCATCCAGCCTCGACAAGATCGGTCTCCAGCATTACAAGACCTACAAGGCCCTGTCCGGTCAGTCTGTCTTTTCCGAGTCCTGGCTGGAACTGTAAGCAACAGGGCTCTTTCCGCCGGATTTTTTCCAAGAGCCCCTTTCAATAGCTGAAAGGGGCTCTTGGCCGTTCGGCCATTCTGATTTGAAGTGCTGTCATGTCTGAATCGCTGACCCACCATCTGGTGTACGGGACCCTGAAGGACTACCTGACCGGTGAAGAACTGACCGACACCGATGACGAACGGGCACGCCAGAAACTGGCACGATTAATGGTTGAAGACAGGGGCTGGGCCCCTGAGGAACTGGCCCCGCGCCGCTTTATTGAAACCCTGTTTTCCAGCCAGTTTGTCCGCTCGACCATTGAGCTCTGCGCCAGCCTGGATGGCCGAACCGTCCTGGTGGTCCGCTACGGCCCCGGCTCCCTGGTCAGCCGCGAGCGGGGTGCCATTGCCGCAGCCCGGGTTTTGGAAAAAGAGTACCGTATTCCCCTGGCCTTGGTCACCAACGGCCGCGACGCCGAACTGCTGGACACCGGCAGCGGCGAGATTCTCAAGACCGGAATGGAGGCCCTTCCGACCCGGACAGAGGCACTGGCCATGCTGCCAGATCTGGTCTTTGCCGAGCCGCCCCGGGACAAAAGACGAGAAGGGGAATTACGTATCCTCAATACCTTTGACGTAGAAATCTGCTGCCGCAGATGAACAACCAAACAATCCCATTCAGATTATCCTGCCAACCGATGCATATAAGGAAGACACCATGAGCCCACACGCCTCACCCTGGACAAAAACAAGCTGGCAGCAACATACTGTCCTGCAGCAGCCCAACTGGCCGGACAAGGCCGCCCTGGCCGAGGTTCTGGCCGATCTTTCCATCAGACCGCCCCTGGTCTTTGCCGGAGAAATTCGGGTTCTGAAAGAGCTGCTGGCCAAGGCCTCCCGTGGCGATGCCTTCATGATCCAGGGGGGTGACTGCTCCGAGGATTTTTCCCAGGTCACGGCCCCCAAAATCCGTGAAACGCTCAAGGTACTGCTCCAGATGGCGGTGGTCCTGACCTATGCCGGTGGCAAGCCCGTGGTCAAGGTGGGCCGCATCGCCGGTCAGTTTGCCAAGCCCCGCTCAGCCGACACGGAAATGGTCAATGGGGTCGAGCTCCCCTCGTACCGCGGCGACATGGTCAATTCAGCCGAACCGATTGCCGCGTCCCGAATTCCCGATCCCAGACGGATCAGGGAGGGGTATTACATGGCCGCCTCGACCCTCAACCTGCTGAGGGCCTTTACCCGCGGCGGCTTTGCCTCCCTGCAGCGAGTCCACGCCTGGAACCAGGAATTTGTGTCCCAGTCACCCATGGGCCGCTCCTATGACCGACTGGCCAAACAGATCAGCCAGGCCATGCAATTCATGGAGACCATCGGCATCCCCACCGACACCCCGCAGATCCGCCAGGCTCAGTTCTTTACCTCGCATGAGGCCCTGCTCCTGGGCTACGAAGAGGCCATGACCCGTGAAGACTCCACCAGCGGCGGCTGGTATGACTGCTCGGCCCACATGCTGTGGATCGGGGAGCGGACCCGGCAGATCGACGGGGCCCATGTGGAGTTCCTGCGCGGGGTCCTCAACCCCATCGGGGTCAAGATCGGCCCGGACTACGACCTGGACAACGTCAAACGTTTGATCGAGGCGCTCAACCCGGCCAACGAGGCCGGTCGTCTGACCCTGATCACCCGTCTGGGCATGAAGAACATCGAGAAGGCCCTGCCGCCCCTGCTGCGCGAGGCCAAACGTGAAGGCTATAACATCGTCTGGAGCTGTGACCCGATGCACGCCAACACCTATACCGCCCCCTCCGGACTCAAGAGCCGCAGCTTCAACGATATCCTCTCGGAGATCACCTGCTTTTTCGAGACCCACTGGTCCGAGGGCACCGTTCCCGGCGGCATTCACCTGGAGATGACCGGTGAAAACGTGACCGAGTGCACAGGTGGTGCCCGTAACATCATTGACTCCGAGCTCTCCAACAACTACCTGACCACCTGCGACCCGCGCCTCAATGCCGAGCAGAGCCTTGAAGTGGCCTTCCAGATTGCGGAGATGATCAGAAGTTGAGACAAACCGCTTGAGATGAACGTTCATCGGAGTCCATGACTGGACATGCCGAAGGAGTGAACGTCCATGGTTGCATGTGGCTGGCCATTTTGGTCCAGCCATGCTGGTTAGATCGCAGGAACAGGGGAGAACAGGCCCGCATTGTCTCCCCTGTTCCTGTTTTGCAGGCAACTCCTTCCCCTTTGGCGACTGCATGGGCCTGAGCCCCTTTCTTGTCTTTTTCATCTACATCGGCTACGGTGCAGCCTTTTTTGCCATCGGTGTGGCCATTATCTCGCGCCACAAGACCTTTACCAATGTCCGCATTGCCGGCCTGTTCTGGCTGCTGGCCGTTTTCGCCTTCCTCCATGGCAGCCAGGAATGGCTGGAGTTGTTTCGTCATCTCCAACTCCCGGGGACTGAACCCCTGATCCCTGGTATCCGCAAGCTCAGCCTCACCCTGCTCTCACTTTCCTTTCTCTTTCTCTTTCTCTTCGGCATCAACCTGCACGGAGTGCTCAAACCCCGAAGTCACCCCTGGTTCTTTCTCCACATCGTCCTGCTCCTCACTCTGGCAGGCTCACTCCTGTTGATCCACCGCTTCACAGACCATGACAGCCTGGTCATGGTTTTCGAGTATGATCTGCGCCGACTGCTGGGTTTCCCTGCCACCCTGCTCACCGGCACTGGTTTCCTCCTCTACGGCCGACGCCTGCGCCGCCTGAGTGTCAAGGGTGCTGGAAATTTTGCTGGTGCCGGAATCGCCTTTATCGTCTACGGGATCTGGGCCGGACTGGTTCCCTCAGGGAGCTGGATTTTTCTGCCCGTGGAAGTCTGGCGCGGGCTGTCGGCCCTGGTCATCCTCCATTTCATCATGTATGCCCTTGATAACTTCCTGGACGAACGAGAGGCCCTGATCACCCGGCAGCTGAGCCTGGCGGCCCGCTCGGAAAAACTGAGCGCCGTGGGCCGGCTGGCTGCAGGGATCGCCCATGAGATTAATAATCCACTGGCCAATGTCTCCTTGAACCTGGAACTGCTGGCCAAAGACCCAACCGTGAGCACCAGTCTTCCACCCAAGGCCATGAAACGACTGGCGACCATCGCCCGCAACGTGGACAAAAGCGCGGCCATCGCTCGTGAGCTGCTCCTCTTTGCCGGACAGCGGGAGGAACAGCTCGATCTGGAACCGGTCAAGCTGGACACGGTCATTCACAATGCCTGGCAGCTGGCCAGCCACCGGAGCAAAAATCACCGCCTGCACTGCAAGCTGGACTCGATTCGAACCATCAACGGAATCCCACTCAAACTTGAAGAGCTGTTTCTCAACCTCTTTCTTAATGCGATGGACGCCATGGTCGATGGCGGCACCATTGAGGTGGCCGGAGACCAGCTTGAAGCGCAGACGATTCTCACGATCATGGACCGCGGCAGCGGCATCGACCCTGAAAAACTGGGTCTGATCATGGAACCCTTTTTCAGCACCAAAGAGATCGGCAAGGGGACCGGTCTCGGACTGGCTATCTGTTACGGAATCATGGAGTTGCACCACGGCAGCATAGAGGTTACCTCCCGCAAGGGCGGCGGCACCGTGATCACCCTGACCTTCCCCTGACCCCAGAAGACAACGCTTATGGAAACGATCCTGGTAATCGACGACGACCACGACCTGCGCACCACCCTCATAGAGGTCCTGGAAGATGGAGGGCTAACCGCACAGGGCGCGGAAAATGCAGACCTGGCCCTGACTCTGCTGGAGCAGGAGACCTTCCATCTGGTCCTGCTGGACATGGTCATGCCAGGGACCGACGGCATGTCTGCCATCCCCCTGATCCGCAAAAAAGCACCCAAAACCCGGATCATTGTCATGACCGCCTTTTCTTCAATCCAGAACGCGGTTCAGGCCCTGCAGCGCGGGGCCGATGACTATCTGGTCAAGCCGTTCAAGATTGACGCCCTGATGCTTTCGGTACGAAAAAATCTGCAGGAGGCCCGCTTTCAGGAATGCGATGAATCCGTTGACATGGACGGTGTCTTTCAGGGGTTGGCCAATATCCTGCGGCGCCAGATCCTGATCCTCCTCCATCACCAGGGTAAGACCCGCTTCATGGACCTGGTCCGGGCCCTGGAGATCAAAGACCACACCAAGGTCAATTTTCACCTCAAGGTCCTGCGTGAGACTGGATTTATTGATCAGGATATCCGCAAGCTTTACTCACTGACCACCAATGGCAGAAGGGCCGCTGAATGCCTCAGCTTTATCAGCAAAAACATGTAGATACCCATAAGTTGTGGAAAAAACTTCACAACTTATGGGTATCTTGTCAACATAATTTCTCTAGTTTTCCTTGCCCTGTTCTCCTACCCTGAATCATGAGTAAAAGTCCGGAGCTCCACTGACCACGGACACGGTCCATCCAGGAGAGGACCGCACAAGAAATCACATGCAGCAAGGGGGGGAATCAGCAATGAGAAAAACATTCGCAGCAGTTGCCATTGGCGGACTGGTCGTCATGGCCGGAACCACGGGACAGGCCGCCGACTATGTCGGCAGCGAGCAGTGTTTTCAGTGCCATCAGGAACAGTTCAATGACTGGCAGTCCAGCGGCCATCCCTGGAAATTGAGAAAGGTGGAAAAGGCTCGCTACTCCAAACTGCCTCTGCCCCCAGGCTGGTCCTGGGATGATATCTCTTACGTGATCGGCGGTGCCAACAAGAAGGCCAGATTCATCGACAATCAGGGCTATATCGTCACCACGGCCAAAGATGGTTCTGAGGCCAAAACCCAGTATAACATCAACGACGGCAGCTGGTCCTTCTACCACCAGGGTGAGAAAAAACCGTACAAATGCGGCCCCTGCCACATGACCGGCTACAACAAGGAAGGCAATCAGGACGGCCTGCCGGGTATGATCGGCACCTGGGCCGAAGACGGAATCGGTTGTGAGGAATGCCACGGCCCGGCCAGCGAGCACGTCGCCAAACCGGCCAAAACCAATATTGTCACCAATGCCTCAGCCGAGGCCTGCGGAAAATGTCACCAGCGCGGTGGGATGGGACCTGAGCCCCCGGCCAAGGGCGGCTTTATTCAGCACCATGAGCAGATGAATGAACTCAAGGCCGGCGCCCATAAGGATCTGAGTTGCGTCGAGTGCCATAATCCCCACCAGCGCGCCATCCTGGTCAAGAATAACTGTGCGGAATGCCACGGCGATGTGGCTGAAAAATTTGCCAAAAACATCCACAGCCAGCAGGGTACCACCTGTGTCGAGTGTCACATGCCAAAGGTCAGCAAGAGCGCGATCAGCGTTGCCAGCTATGTGGGCGATGTCCGGACCCATATCATGAAGCTCAATACTGATCCGACGGCCAGCATGTTCACTACCGTCGAAGAAAAGGGCAAGAAATCCACCTTTGCCAAGGGCTTTATCACCCTCGACTATGCCTGTTTGAGTTGCCATGGCAGCCGCGACCGGCAGTGGGCCAGCAAATACGGAACCGGCTTCCACAACAAATAAGTTCTTTCTCAATCACTCCTCTCAACTTCAACCAGTAAGGGGGCCAGGCCGAAATTCGGTTTGCCCCCCTTGCTGCGTTCAGAACAGACAATAATTTTCATGGAACAAGCCGGGTGATCCCGGACAGGACAGCAACAGGAAGAGAGCGGAAGGAAGAAGAATGACCGGCGACATGAACACAACACTTTTCCAATGGATTCATTCAGGGGCCGGAACACGGCCGGTTCTGGATACCTTTGCCATTCTGGTCGCGGAAGGAGGCCCCTATCTGCTGATTATCCTGTTTGGCATGTTATGGCTGACCAACAACAAAAAGATCACCCTGCTTGAAGCAACCGAGACCGCCATGATCGGCCTGATGACCAACCAGTTGATCGGCCTTTTTTATTTTCATCCCCGCCCCTTTATGATCGGCCTGGGCACCCCTCTTTTTCCCCATGGCCCGGAGTCCTCTTTCCCCAGCGATCATGCCACGTTCATGTTTGCCGCCACCTTTTATCTCCTCACCGCCGGGGGGTTGGCGACCTCGGCTTGGGCACTGCTCCTGCTCACTGCCCTGACCGCCTGGGCACGGGTGTACAGCGGCGTCCATTTCCCCTTTGACATGGCCGGCAGCCTGGTGGTCGGACTGACCAGCACCTGGTTGATGCGCTGGCTTACCCCATCCCTGCGCCCCTGGAACACGAAACTGCTCCAGATCAGTGAGCAATTCCTCCCCCCCTTTTTCCGGACAAAAGGCCAGGACACCAAAAAACAGTAACCCGGAATACCCTCCAGTGCCAAAAACCAGACAGATACTCATCTCTGTCCTTCAACCTGACGTCACCCAGGCGATCGTTCTGGTTTTGCTGATCAACTTTCTTGCTCTGACCAAAATGAGCTTCTGCCCACCTCAGGGCTGATCGCTTCTTGACCACAATCTCTTACATCTTTTTCTGGCGGGCAGACAGACGTTCTGACACCTTGCTGCCAATGACAAAGGCCGCGCCGATCAGAAACAAGTTTTTCACGATATACTGTCCCTCAAGGGTGAGGACAAAAGGGACCGAACGAAAACAGACCTCTGGCAGGACCACAAGGGGCAGGAAGGTGCCGGGCAGTTCAATGAGTAACAGAAAAAGGGCCAGGCGATGCAAGGGCCTGTACAGCAGGCCGATTCCTATGGCCACCTCCCAGTATCCAAGGACCGTCAAGACCAGATCGGGAGGGAAAAAATAGACCGTTCGTTTGATCAATTCTTCTTCAGGACTCATCCCGAGAGGCTTTAGCAGCCCAAACCAGATAAAGATCAGGGCCAGAGACGTTTTCAGCAGGACCAGACAATACCTGTCCATCCAGGCTGAAATCCTTTGGTCCATTCCAACAAACCAGTGTGTCATGATCTTTTTCAATGGAGTCCTCCCTCATTCTCCGAATGAAAGCCCAGAGGGCCAAGTTTGCCGGGATGGCAGAAGAGCAGCAGGACATGGGACAGATTGCACTGATATTTTTTGTAGATAAGCTGTTCACCCAACGCCAGTAGAGAACAGAAATCATCTTCATTCAGGATGGAGTTCCCTGCTCGGGCCAGATAGACCAGGCAATCGACACAGATATGAAATGAACCAGCATCGTCATCATTGACCATTTCCCAGCAGGCCTTTTTGAGGTCTTCACCCGGAACAGAAGTACTCTGTGCAGTGCACTGGATGATTTTCCAACATGGCAATTCCGGCTGCAGAGACATGCACCCCTCCTGGGTTATCGTTTATCCTGAAAATATGAACGGGATCTATCAGGCTGTTTTAGAACTTTTTTCCGGCAGCCAGCACCTCGTGCTTTAACCACAGAGTACAGAGCAAAAGGCAGATTCTTCTTTACCGCTTTCCTTTCTCTTTAACGCCTTCTCTTTATGTAGTAAAATTTATAATAAAAATGCTTAGCATTAAAAAAATTAATACAACGTCTACTTTACAGGAGTTCATATGCCGGTAACTGCCCGTCAACTTGAGATTTTTACTGCAGTCGTGGACAGTGGCCAGGTCACAAAAGCGGCTCAACGTCTCCTGATCACTCAATCGGCCGTCAGTCTTGCCTTAAGCGAGATGGAAAATCAGTTGGGAGGGCCTCTCTTTGACCGCTCTGGCCGCCGCCTGGAACTGAACGACAGAGGCCGGTACCTTCTCCCCCTGAGCCGCGAACTTCTGGACAAGTTGCAGGACCTGGATCGATTGATGAATGAAAAAGAGGGCCAGTTCGTCGGTTCTCTGCAACTGGTGGCCAGTTCAACGGTCGGGAATTACGTCTTACCCTATCTGATCACCGCCTTTAAAAGCATGCATCCCGATGTCCATTTCAACATGCTGGTCTGTAACACCAAGGCAGCAGAGAAACTGATCATTGACCGGGTGGTCGATCTTGGTTTTGTGGAGGGGAAGGTCAACAATGAACAGATTACGGTCACCAACTGGTTTCAGGACGAGCTCGTCCTGATCGGTCGTGCCGCAAACAGCGGAGAATCAGAGGAGATCTGTCAGGTGGAAACCGATCTCAAAAAATATAAATGGGTGATGCGGGAGGCCGGGTCTGGAACGGCCCAGATCTTCAAGACCAAACTGGGCAGGCATGTCGTTGACCTCAATGTGGTCATGGAACTGGGACACACTGAGGCCATCAAAAAGGCCGTAGAGGCGGGTGCCGGGATCGGTTGTCTTTCAAAGCTGACGGTCTGTCGAGCAATCAGCCGGGGTCGCCTGCGGCAAATCCCGCTTGAAGGAGTGGACATGAAACGTCAACTGCATATCATCCAGCACAAAAACAAGGCAACAACCCGTCTGATGAACGAATTTCTCGATTTCTGTTTTCTGTTAAGTCAGTGCAGTGAGGGACAGACCTGTCTTTCGTCCCCGGAAAATTTTCAAGAGCTGGTTCTTCAGTTCAGCGGGCAGGAATAAGGCGAGCAGGCAGGGTCAACCATTCCCCACCTGCTCGCAGATGGTGACAAAGCTTGCCGGATCAAGACTGGCCTCACCGACAAAGACCCCTGACAGTCCTGGCAGGAGGGCATAATGGCCCACATTCCCGGGATTCAGGGCACCACCATAGACCACGGGCCGGTTGGGATGAATCCGGGCAATAAAGGCAGCGGCCTCGGCCACCTTGGCCGGTTGCTCCGGGACCCGAACGCTGTTGGCCTCCACCGGGCCATAGGCCAGGATCATCTCCGGGGTGTCGACGTCATTTAAGGCCGTCAACTGCGACATGGTATAGGGTGAATCAATACAGACAATGGGCGTCAGACCCGCATCCACGGTCTCGCTCAATTTATTGCCCGTATCCTGGGAGGTTTCACGGAAATACCGCCGGCGCTCTGAATGACCGATGATCACATAATCGACCATATCCTTGATCATATCGGCAGCCACTGCCCCGGTATAGGCACCCAGGGGGAAAGGTGAGATATCCTGGGCCGCCAGCTTGACCTGTTCCAGATCCAGGGCCGGAATCAGTTGCGACAGGGGTTGCAGACAGATAAACGATGGGGCGATGATCACCTCCAGCCCGGGAATCGGACGATAGAGCCTGGCGAACTCACCAAACCACCTGCGGGCCTCCTCGCCCAGCATCAGACTCTTCCAGTTTCCAATCACATAGCGTTTCACATCTTCACCTTTTCTGAAGGTTCATCCAGCCATCAGGGCCTGCTCAATCCGCTGCCGGATTTCCTGGATCAGCGCCCCTGTAATCACTATTTTTTTGCGCCGCGACTGCTGGCCGCTGTGCAGGACAATTCTCTTTTTCGGAATCTTGAAGAATGAGGCCAGGAAGGCGATCACCGCCTTATTGGCCTTGCTGTCCACAGGCGGGGCAGTAATTGCCAGCTTCAAGGCCTGATCATGGATACCGAGCAGACCATTCCGGGAGGCCCGGGGCTGGACATGAACCGCCAGCAGCACAGTCCCGTCATCTCGCTGGGTCAGATACGACAAACCAGGCCCTTGAATCTTCCCTTCAACCGAGACCCATGGCAAACTGCTTCAGGGTCGGGACCAGAAAGCTCTGCAGGAACATGATGGCCATGATCAGGAGCATGGGGGAAAAATCGATTCCCCCCATACTCAAGGGGAGAAAACGACGAATCTTGGCCAGCGGCGGTTCAGTGATTTCATGGAGAAAGCGGACCACTGGATTGTAAGGGTCGGCATTGACCCAGGAAATCACGGCCCGACCAATGATCATCCACATGTAGATGGTGAGCAGAAAATCAATGAGCTGGGCCACCGCCATCAAAAAATTATTGATTACAAACATCTCTTCTCCACTCTCCTTGCTGTTGATGATTCGGCTCAGACCGCCTCTTGATCAGGCAACCGTGCTGCCCGGGGCCACCGGCCCACTCACCGCAGTCAGAACCAGACGTGACGCCCCATTCTCTTCAATCTTGGCGGCCAGGACCATGCCCTGGGATTCAATCCCCATCAGCCGGACCGGTTTGAGGTTGGCAACAATGATCACCTGACGCCCGATCACCTCGTCCGGGCTGTACGACTGAGCTATCCCGGCAACAATGGTCCGCTGTTCAGGGGCCATGACCGTCAGTTTGAGAAGGCGATCGGATTTTTTGACCCGTTCAGCGGCCACGATCTCAGCCACCCGCAATTCCACCTGCTGAAACTGATCAAAGGTGATGACGTTCTCGGTCGCTGCCGCGCCTCCCTTTTCTTTACCCTGCGCCGGAGGCGTCTTGCTTTTCCTGGCCACGGCCGGGGCCGACTGTTTCTTCTTCTGATCCATCCGTGGAAACAGGGAAGGAGTGGCCTGCAGCCTGGTCCCAACCGGAATCAGGCCCCAGACACCAGCAGTATCAAGGCCCTTGAGACAGGCGTCATCTTCTGCAAGCCCCAGACCAGCTGCCATTTTGGCACTGGTCGTCGGCATCACCGGCCGCAGGACAAGGGCCAGGAGGCGCAGGGCCTCGGCCAGATTATAGAGGACGCTGCCCAGCCGTCCCGCCTGACTTGCATCCTGGGCCAGGGTCCAGGGCTCATTGACCACTATATACTTGTTGGCCTGGGCCACCAGCTCCCAGACCGAACGAAGGGCGCGATGAAACTCAAAGTCCTTCATATGACTGCGATAGCTGGCCAGCATCGAGGTGGCGGTCTTTCGCAGCAGGACATCGGTTTCATCATCAACGCTGTGGGCCGGAACCGTCGAATCCACATACTTGGCAAGCATGGCCAGAGAGCGACTGAAGAGATTTCCAAGGTCATTGGCCAGATCAGAGTTCTGGCGGGCAACGATCCCATCACTGCTGAACGAGGCATCAAGGCCAAAGGACATCTCGCGCAGGATAAAATAACGGAGGGTATCAACTCCATACTCCTCCACCAATTCTGCCGGCCGGACCACGTTTCCGATACTCTTGGACATCTTGGTCTCATCCACGTTCCAATACCCGTGCACATGCAGGCGCTGATAGAGCGGTGCGCCCATGGCCAGGAGCATGGTCGGCCAGAAGATGGCGTGGGGCTTGAGGATATCCTTGGCAATCACATGCTCGGCCCCAGCCCAGAAGTCAGCAAAATCGGGCCCATCAGGATAGCCAAGCCCACTCAGATAGTTGATCAGGGCATCGAACCAGACATAGGTGACAAAGTTTTCATCAAAGGGCAGGGAGATGCCCCAGGTCAGGCGCGAGGTCGGCCGGGAAATACAGAGATCCTCCAGGGGCTCACTCAAAAAGGACAAGACCTCATTGCGATAGCGTTCTGGAGTGATAAATTCGGGATGGGCCTGGATGTGATCAATCAACTGCTGCTGATAGCGGGACATCCTGAAAAAATAATTCTGCTCACTGATCTCATCGGGTGGCAGCTGGTGGTCTGGACAGAGCCCTTTCTCCAGCTCTTTTTCGGTGAGAAAGCGCTCACACCCCTTGCAGTAGAGACCGGTATACTCACCAAAGTAGATATCACCCTGATCATAGACCTGCTGCAAAATATTCTGGACGGTGCGGATATGTCCAGGGTCAGTGGTGCGGATAAAATTTTCAGGTTCAATGGTCAACTGCGGCCAGGTCTCACGAAACAGCGCACTGATCCGGTCCACATACTCGCGGGGACTGACCCCCTCGCGCGCGGCGGCCTCGGCAATCTTGTCGCCATGTTCATCGGTGCCGGTCTGCAGACGAACACGCTCACCGCAGAGGCGCATGAAGCGACTGTAGGTATCGGCCACAATGGTGGTATAGGCATGCCCGAGATGCGGCTGGGCATTGACGTAATAGATGGGGGTGGTGATATAGGTGGTCATTGAATGCTTCCTTTACCGGCACACGAGTTGTGACGAACGTTTCACACCGCCTGCGGGGGTGAAGTTTTGTTGAGCAATGCTGGGCAGTCACCCTTTTTTGAGCTCTCCTGCTCAAAGCGGGAAAGCGGTGTACTCTACCTTGAGCTGGAACGATTCAGCTACAACCCAGAAAATAGAATAACATGCTGAACTGTAACTGTTTAACGCCGCCTCATATCCAAGGAAGAGGCCTGTGAGCTATACACCCGTATGTAAACAAGCCGATGACGCAGGAGATGGGGTGCGCTGAACAGTTACTATTTTTTTGTCTTTTTATCGATCCGAACAACCTCATAGTCCTGCCACTGCTCCGCGGTCAGGGTTATCTGCTCCCCCTCACCATTTCTGACCAGAAGGGTCTGCTGCAGGGGATGCTGACGCAGGACCTGATAGCTCTGTCCTTTGATCTCGATCTTCCGCCCGGCCCGCGGCATGGCGCGACGCTCCTGTTTATAGGTCTCATACTCATAGGTCAGACAGCAGAGCAGCCGGTTACAGAGCCCGGAGATCTTGGCCGGGTTCAGGGGCAGATCCTGCTCTTTGGCCATTTTGATGGAGACCGAATCAAACTTTTTGATAAAAGACGAGCAGCACAACTCCCGGCCGCAGATTCCCAGACCGCCGATCATCTTGGTCTCATGCCGAACCCCGACCTGACGCATCTCCACCCGGGTATGAAATTGCTGAACCAGATCCTTGACCAGATCCCGAAAATCGACCCGATTATTGGCCGTAAAATAAAAGATGATCTTGCTGCCATTGAAAAAGCGTTCAACCCGAACCAGACGCATGGCCAGTTTATGTGCACCAATCAATTCAGTACAGAACTCAAAGGCCTGGGCCTCAGCCGCGGGCAGGGCCTCAAAACGATTTTTTTCATCAGCGGTGGCCCGGCGAATCAACTCTTCGGCGGTCCTTGGCCGACCGCCAGCTTCACGACAGGACGGGGCCGAACAGACCACCTGAGCCGGTTCCAGACCATGGTCTGTCTTGATCATCACCGCCTCGCCAGAAGCCACTCCGGCCACAGTTGAGGAGGACGTAAACTCCTGGCCCTCATGACGATAGCGGATTCGGTAAAAGTACAACTCTCCGGTCGGGCCCTGGGCCTCGTCCTGAGCCTGCTTGTCTTCCTGATTTTCGACCATGATTCCTCGAGTTATTTCCAGAGCCAGACCCACAAGCCCTATTGCAAAAGATGAAAGAGCAGGATCTCACAGACCAGGGTTCGATTACACTGACGGGCCAGTTCCTGTTCCGCCCGATCAACAGCCTGCAGTCTAGCAAAAAGATCTCTGGAATTCCAGTGTTTCAACGACTCTCTCGCCAAAGCCGAGATCGGGACCGAGCCCTGGATCACGACAGAAGAGCCGCCGACATCAGGCGCCAGAAGGTCACGGAACCAGAGTCTGAGCAGGGCAAAGAGCGACAACAACTCATCCCCCAGAGCGGACATCCGCTCTGCGACCAGGAGAACCCGGCCACTGGCATTGTCCAGACTCATGGCCGGGTCCATGAGCAGCTGCAGCACCTCACTGCGTAACTCCAGCAGATCAGCGCGGTGCAGGCGCAGGGCCCGGCCCGGACTGCCCTCAGCCAACCGGGCCAGAAGCCCGGCCTCCTCTGCTCCGAGCTCTGGTAATTCTTTTTGCAGAATTGCCACGGTCTGGGGCAGGCTGAGACTGAAAAACGGCAAGACCTGACACCGTGAGCAGATGGTATCCAGCAGTTCACGCCCCCCGTCAGCAGTCAAAATCAGCAGATTCTGCGCAGGCGGCTCTTCCAGGGTCTTGAGCAGACTGTTGGCTGCTGCCGCCCGCATGGTATGAATATCCTCAATCAGGATGACCCGGACCCGCGACTCATAGGGCGGAAAGCCAAGCGATCGACTCATCGCCCGGATTCGATCGATCTTGATCGTCCCTTTCTCCGGTGAAATCACCTGAAAATCTGGCTGATTGGACGAGAGAAACTTGCGGCAGGAGCCACAACGCCCACAGGGCTCAAGACCCGCTGGATCGGCACAGTTGACCCTGGCGGCCAGCCGCTCAGCAAAAAGGCGCTTGCCGACACCATCGGGGCCCCGGAAGAGATAGGCATGGGCCAGACGATCCGAGACAAGACTCCGCTCAAGCAGACGACAGGCCTTTTCCTGGCCCAGGAGCCGGGGAAAAGAGGGAGCGCCGGTCAGATCCAATTGCCCAGTCATTATCAACAGCCCCTGTCAGAAGAGACGCTGCTGAGGTGAAGGGGCCGGGGGCGCAACCGCCTTGTCCGGTTCAGCTATCTCCTCCTCGACCGCCAGCGGTCCCAGATACAGGTACCGCTCCAGAGAACGCTGGTAGTCGGTCCACTGACCACCCGGCTCACTGATCTTGCGTCGCAATTGCTCCATCAGGTTCATCTTGGCATCCAGGTCATCGACAAAACTGAGGACAAAGGCCTCAGGGGTCATGGGCAGGGTCGGCGAACCAAACTCCAGACGGCCATGATGGCTGAGGATCAGATGCTGCACCTGCTCAAGCAGGGGGGGTGGAAATCCCTTGATCCGGCCAGCGGCCTCAGCCACGGCCTCGCTGCCCATGACCAGATGGCCCTTGAGCCGCCCCCGGTCGCTGTACTCAATCACCCCGAGCTCCATGGAAAGCTCCCAGACCTTGCCCAGATCATGGAGCAGGGCACCGGTCAGGAGCAGACAGCGATCAATACCCGGATAATGACCGGCAATGCGATCGGCCAGCTGGGCCACGGAAAGGGAATGCTCGAGCAGGCCACCCAGA
Source organism: uncultured Desulfobulbaceae bacterium (assembly GCA_937910875.1). Classification (GTDB taxonomy): domain Bacteria; phylum Desulfobacterota; class Desulfobulbia; order Desulfobulbales; family Desulfocapsaceae; genus Desulfatifera. The sequence continues at coordinate 30,796 of CALENA010000053.1, forward strand.
TAGGCATGATGGATCCCCTTGGCCGCCGGGGCCTCGAGAAAGAGCTCCCAGATCTCGCCTTGCCTGAAAAAACGATTCAGCAGTTTCCGCAAAAAGGGCTCACGGACAGAGGCCACCAGTTGCTGGATCTGGCCGGCCATTGCCTCACGATCCCCGGGACAGGCCGGCACATAATCGGCCGCCTCCACCTGATCCGGCGGACAGGGCTGGACCCCATCGATCTTCAACTGCAGCTGATCACGGTAAGACTGGACCTGGGCCACGACCCGGACCACGGCTCCAACCCGGCAGAACTCGGCCAGGCGGACGGCGTCATCCCAGCTCACTCCGGGAAGCTCTCCGCTGCGGTCCATCAGAGTCAATGAAAGATAGGGCTTGCCCGCCTTGGTCTCACCCAGACGGACGCTCTTGATCAGAAACAGCTCACTGATCCGTTCGCTCTCCTGGAGTTGATCAACATACCGTTGCTTGCCCACCCCACCGTCCTCCTGTCGGTTTTCTTCATCCGCCAATCTGAACATCACTCCCACCACACGGTTCTGCCACCATCAGACATTAAAACGAAAGAGAATACAGTCGCCATCAGCAACAATATAATTCTTGCCCTCGGAACGCATCTTGCCCTGCTCCTTGGCCCGGTTCTCACCGCCACAGGCCACATAGTCGTCATAGGCAATGGTCTCGGCCCGAATAAAACCACGCTCAAAATCAGAATGGATCTTGCTTGCGGCATTGGGGGCCGTGCTTCCCTTGGGAATGGTCCAGGCCCGGGTCTCCTTCTCGCCAACAGTAAAAAAGGTAATCAGGCCCAGCAGATCATACCCGGCCTTGATCAGCCGGTTGAGTCCTGGCTCACTCATGCCCATATCGGCCAGAAACTCACGCTGTTCTGCCGCATCAAGCTGACTCAACTCCTGTTCAATGTTCCCGGCAATGACCACCACCCCGTCTCCGGTCGCAGCTGCCACGGCCTCAAGACGCCGCACATGCTCGTTGCCGCCGAGCACATCTTCTTCGGCCACATTCGCCACATAGAGGACAGGCTTGGCCGAGAGCAGACAGAGCTCAGTCAGCCAGGCCCGTTCCTGTTCACCATCAATGGTCAAGCTCCGGGCCTCCCGGCCCTCGGCCAGGACATCGCGCAGTCGCTCCAGAAAGACGGCCTGGGCCTTGAAACCCTTGTCACCGGATTTGGCCTGGGACAGGGCCTTTTTCAACCGTTTCTCAACGGTATCCAGGTCGGACAGAATCAGCTCCAGGGTAATCACCTCCCGGTCGCGATCCGGATCAATCGAACCATCCACATGGACCACGTTGTCATCTTCAAAACAACGGACCACATGAATGATGGCGTCCACCTGGCGAATGTGCCCGAGAAACTGATTTCCCAACCCCTCACCCTGGCTGGCACCTTTGACCAGACCGGCAATATCGACAAACTCCATCTGGGTCGGCACCTCATTTCTGGTGGCAACCATCCGGGACAAGACATCCAACCGCGGATCAGGGACCGGAACAATGCCGACATTTGGCTCAATGGTACAGAAGGGATAATTTTCCGCATCAATCCCGGCAGCGGTCAGGGCATTAAAGATGGTCGATTTACCCACATTGGGCAGACCAACTATGCCGCAGCGAAACCCCATAACTCTCTCCTTTCAAATCACACCGGACAGGCACCCAGCAGCAGCGGCCCGGAATGGAATACATTCTGTTTGGTGTGCATGCTTTTAAAAAATCGCATGCAGACATAAAAAAAGGAGCACCAAGGCCCAAAACTGCCCGGGCCACTCCTCTTGACTGACAAAAAATAAATAAAGTAGTATAATCGGCAGAGAAGTAAAATGCCCCTCTTTTTAACGTTCACTGGACTCCGCGCCCATGAGGGCTTCCTGGCCATGCCCGATTCACTGCTGATCACTGATTGCTGTCTGCTCCAGGAGGTCCAGGGACCTGTGCTGGAGGAGGCCTATCTCCTGTGCGAACAGGGGATAATCAGCTCAGCCGGGCCCATGTCCGCCCTCAAGCGACCAGCAGGAGTACAGACGATCAATGGCCACGGGCGGCTGGTACTCCCGGGCCTGATCAACGGCCATGGCCACTCCGCCATGACCCTCTTCCGGGGATTGGCCGACGACCTGGAACTGGGGACCTGGCTGAGCGACCATATCTTCCCGGCCGAGGCCAGCCACGTGAGCCCGGAGATGGTCTACTGGTGCAGCAAGCTTGCCGCAGCCGAGATGCTCCTCTCCGGCACCACCACCGTGGCCGACGCCTATTTCTACGAAGACGAGGCCATCCGCGCCTATATTGACAGCGGTATCCGGGCAGTGGCCGCGCACGGAATAATCGACTTCCCGGCCCCTGGTGTCCCGGACCCGACCAGGAATATCGAGGCCGTGGCTGCATTTATTGACCGTCATGCCGGAGCAAACCCACTCATAACCCCGGCCGTCTTTGCCCATGCCCCCTACACCTGCAGCAACACCACCCTGCAGGCTGCCAAGAATCTGGCCAGGACGCGAGGCGTCTCCTTTTTCATCCACGCAGCCGAGACCCGGACCGAACAGAAACTCATTGCCAAGCCTTTGGGCAGCAGCCCCATTCGTCATCTGGCCGCCCTGGACCTGCTCGACCAGCAGACCATCCTGGTCCACTGCGTCTGGCTTGACGATGACGACCTGGAGATCATTGCCCGCAGCGGAGCCAGGGTGGTCGTCTGCCCCCAGAGCAACCAGAAACTGGCCTCGGGCAGGCCCAGGGCCAGCGAGATGATTGACAGAGGCATCCCTGTGGGCCTGGGCACGGACGGGGCAGCCAGCAACAACAGCCTGGACCTCTTTCAGGAGATGGACCTGCTGGCCAAGGGCGAAAAGGTCAGGACCCTTTCCGCAACCGCCCTGTCGGCCCGTCAAGCCCTGGCCTGCACCACGACGCAGGGGGCCTTGGTCCTTGGCCCGGCAGGTGCCGGTCTGGGCCGCCTGCATCCTGGCTGCCCGGCAGATCTGATCCTGATCAACCTGGAACAACCGCACCTGCAGCCCTTTTACAGTCAGGACACCCTGGTCTACTCGGCTTCAGGCGCTGATGTGGACAGTGTGATCATCAACGGCCGCCTGATCGTCCACGAACGGCAGATCCTGAGCTTTGACCTGGACGAATGCCTGCAACAGGTCCGTGCCCTGGCCGTACCCCTCACCCGCTCCAGGCCCAGACCATGAGCCGCCAGCAGAGCAAACGCCAGCAGCCTGCTGCTTCACCCCGGAACCTGGGCCTTGCCTTTCGAATCTACACGCTGCTCTGGCAGATCGCCCTGCCCCTGCTCCATCGCAACCCGCGCCTCCAGGAAGGCTGGCCCGAACGCATCCTCAGCACGCCACCCCCCAGAGCAGATATCTGGATCCAGGCCGCCTCGGTGGGCGAGGCCTATCTGGTCCGGGAACTGCTCAAACACTGTGACCCGAACCGGTCCCAGACCCTGCTCCTGACCAGCAACACCGCCCAGGGCCTGGCGATCCTGCAAGAGTGTCAACACCGATGCAGCACCACTCACCCCAAGCTCATGATCCACTGCCGATCCTTCCCCTTTGATCGCCCCCGGATCATGGCCCGGGCTTTGGACGCCATCCAACCACGCCTGGTGGTCCTTCTGGAGAGCGAGATCTGGCCTGGCCTGCTGCGCGCCTGCAAGGAGCGAGAGATCAGGACCCTGCTCGTCAACGGCCGCATCAATAGTCGCAGCCTCAGAAATTACCGAATCTGGCCCGGACTCTGGCGCGCCCTGCGACCAGACCGGGTCCTGGCCATATCAGAGATCGACCATGAACGTTTCGCCCTGCTCTTCGGCCCGGCCAGGGTCGAGACCATGCACAATATCAAGTTTGATCATCTCCTGGCCGAGCAGGACGATAACCAGCAGCCCAACCCCTTGGCCGAACTGCTCAGGCCAGAGCGCCCCTTCCTGGTCCTGGGTTCGATCCGCAAAGAGGAAGAGGACGACATTGCCCGGTTGATTACGGTCCTGCTGAAACGGGAGACACGGCTGGTCATCGGGCTCTTCCCCCGCCATCTCCACCGCCTGCAGGCCTGGGAGAAACGCCTCTCCGGCCTCGGCCTGCCCTGGCAACTGCGCTCCGCCACCATCCGCCCCGTCCGCAGTGGCCGGATCATCCTCTGGGACAGGATCGGTGAACTTCGTGACTCCTATACCCTGGCCCGGGCGGCCCTGGTCGGCGGAACCATCGCCCGCCTCGGCGGCCAGAACTTTCTTGAGCCCCTGCGCTGCGGCCTGAGACCGGTCATCGGCCCACACTGGACGGATTTTCGCTGGGTGGGCGAGGAGATCATTACAGAGGGATTGGTCCACCAGGTTGGAGACTGGCAAGGGGCAGCCGTTCAGCTGCTGGCCGACCTCACCAGCCCATACGACCGGCTCTCCATACAGAAGCAGGCCAGGAGCTATTTTCAGGCCCGACAGGGCGGCAGCCAGGCAGCCTGGAACGCGGTCGAATCGATGCTCACAAAAGGCCATTCCTGAACAAGAGGTTCTTGCGCAAGAATGGCTGCCTGGCTCAGGATGCCCTAAAGCAGCAGCTTCATCAGCACAAAGCCGCCGATGAGCAGGACCATGAACAGGACAGAGAGGAGATTGAAGTACTTCTCGAGAAAAGAACGGACAGGAGGCCCGAACTTCCAGATAAAGGCCGCCACCAGAAAAAAACGGGCCGAGCGGGAAATGAGCGAGACCAGCATAAACGTCGGGAAATTCAGATCAAAGGCCCCGGCCGTGATGGTGAACAGCTTATAGGGCAGCGGGGTAAAACCAGCCGCCCCCACGGCCCAGACATCGTACTCCTGATAGAGGCCACGGACCACCTCATACTTCTCGGTCAGGCCGTAAAAGTTCATGACCATTGTTCCGACACTGTCCATGAACCACATACCCAGGGCATAACCAAAGGCCCCACCCACCACCGAGCCTGCGGCACAGATAGCGGCATAGCGAAAGGCCTTGTGCGGAGCGGCAAGACAGAGGGCAATCAGAAAGACATCAGGGGGGATCGGAAAAAACGAGGACTCAATAAAGGCAATCAGAAAGAGCGCCCAGAGTCCATACGGGGTCTGAATCCACTCCATGCCCAGGTCATAGAGCCGTCGGATCAGGCCGGGACGCCCCGGCTGTTCAGCCATTCCAGCCATGGGCCCCCACCAGATCCACAAAACGAACCTGCTCAATGGTTTGGATCTCGAGCTCTTCTCCCAGCTTATGCACCAGCTTCAGCTCCTGAACGCCCTGGTCTCCCACCGGGATCACCATCCGACCGCCATCGGCCAGCTGCTCGAGCAGCGGCTCAGGAATAGATGGACCACCCGCTGTCACCATGATCGCATCATAGGGGGCATGATCAGGCCAGCCCATGGTGCCGTCATCGAGTTTGGAAAGGATATTGTAACAGCGCAGGCGGTCAAAAAGCTTCCGGGCTCCGGCCAAAAGGCCGTTGATCCGCTCCACGGTATAGACTTTTTCAGAGAGACGGGAGAGAATCGTGGCCTGATAGCCGGAACCGGTCCCGATCTCCAGGACCTGCTCACTGCCCGTCAGTTGCAGGGCCTCGGTCATGCAGGCCACGATATAGGGCTGGGAAATGGTCTGATCGCCAGCAATGGGCAGGGGATAATCGCCATAGGCCTGGCCCTGCATGGCATCATCGACAAAGAGATGCCTGGGGACCTGCCCCATGACATCCAGAACCCGCTGATCACTGATCCCGCGCGGGATCAGCTGCTCCCGGACCATCCGCTCCCGGGCCATCTCAAAGAGATCACTCACCAGACTGCTGCCACTCAAAATCATTGCGCCAGGAGGCATCCTGCCTGCTCTGGTATTCATAGCGGCAATCCAGCACCTGCTCGCCCTGCACAAGCACCACAATCCGCTGGGCGCCGGGGCTCTTGAAAAAACGATCAGCATAGGGCAGGGACTGCAGGCGGGCAGGACTCTGCTCGTGATAGATCCATTCTTCCTGATTATCAGCGACCTGACTCCGGGAGTCGGGCTCCCCGAGCAGGGTCAGGAGTTCCTGACGACTGGTCTCACCCTTTTGAATCAGACTGACATCCGAGACAAGATGGCGAACCGGACGGGTATGACAGCCCAGAATCTGAGTCAGACTCAGGGCCAGGACAAGAAACAAAGAGCAACGATACAATGAGATGGACATGCGAACTCCCCCTTAACCAGCAAGGCTGGTCTCAAATGGCCAGCCACAACCAACCATGAAAGCTCGCACCTTCGGTCTGGTCGGTCATGGTTTCCGACAAACTTTCGAATAAAAAATAAAAAACGGTTGGCCAGGAATCCAAAGGATTTCACTGATCAACCGTTGATATAGCCTGAATGACCACTTTTTTCAATGCTTCATCACATGGTGAATGGCCGTCATTCCTACCCAGGTAAAAATCCCTTGCCCGGGCTCAGACACTGAGGGCGGCAGACCAGGGAAGGCGCGTTGGCGCACTTGCCCCTGATCTTCCACACAACAGGCAGGATCTGCAGCAATGATCCACCCAGGCTACGGCAGGTCAAAGACCCAGCAAGAGGCAGTCAATGAGCCAGCATCACTCAGACACCCGCAGCGCGATTGAGGATCTTATAGTTCCGCTCCACCAGGGTCAGGGGATCGACCACCAGACCGGCCTGAATCATGGCATTGTCATAGATCTGCTCGGCCACGGCCTGGGCAAAGGGCTCATCACTCTTCTGCAACTCAGCCAGGCGCTTGATCAGAGGATTGGCCGGATTGATCTCCAGATTCTTTTTGCCGGCCTCAGGGGCTATGCCCTTTTCCAGACGACTGACAGCCATGATCCGCTCCATGGATGAGGTCATATAGCCATCGGGATTCACGATCATGGCCGGAGAATCCACCAGCCGTTTGGAGATAATGACCTCTTTGACCTTTTCCGCCAGGGTCTTTTTCAACCAACTGACCAGAACCGCGCTACTGCCCTCATCCATGGTCTCCTGCTGCGGTTCGCCCTGATCTTCGGCAGAACGCTTGTCCTCGCCCAGGTCCAGATCGGCACGATCGGCTGAAACCAGTTTCTTCCCCTCAAACTCACCCAGGTGATTGAGGACAAAGTCATCAATGGGCTCCAAGGTATAGAGGATCTCAATATCGCGGCGCCTGAACATCTCCACATAGGGTCCGGCCTCGATGGCCGCCCGATTCGGGCCACTGATGTAATAGATGGTCTCCTGGCCCTCACCCATGCGCTCGACATACTCGGCCAGGGCGACCGGGATTCCGGCCTCAGAGCGCGATGACTCAAAACGGATCAGTTTGCCCAACTCCTTCTGGAACTCATAGTCCGAGGTCACTCCCTCTTTCAGATAAATGCCAAAAATCTTCCAGAACTCAAGATAGGCTGCCGGATCTTTTTTGGCCTCCTCGTCCAGGTACTTCAAAAAGCGTTTGGTGATGACCCTCCGCACCTTGGCCAGCAGGGCATTGTCCTGCAGGGACTGGCGGGAGATATTCAGGGGCAGATCTTCACTGTCGACCACGCCCTTAAGAAAACGCAGCCACTCCGGCAAGATATGCTTGGAATGCTGATCGATCAGGACCCGCTGGCAATACAGATTGACCCCGGGATCGACCCGCCCGAACCCCAGATGCTCAAAGTTATCCCTGGGCACAAAGAGCAGGGCATTGATGGCCAGGGGCACATCGGCTGAGAAGTGCAGGCGGTACATGGGGTCGGTGGCCGCATTCCCGACAAACTTATAGAATTCGGCATACTCCTCCTCACTGATCTCACTACGGTTTCTGGTCCACAGGGCCTGGACCGTATTGACCACCTCACCCTCAAGCTTGATGGGGAATGAGACAAACGAGGAGTACTGTTTGATGATCTGCTCCACCTTCCACTTCTCACCATACTCGTGGGCGTCATCTTTGAGCTCGACAATGATCCGGGTTCCACGGTGCAGACCTTTCTCCTCGCTGATGGTATAGCTGCCGCTGCCGTCCGAGGCCCATTCATGGCCCTCGGAACCGTCCCAGGAACGGCTCTGAACCCGAACCCGCTGACCGGCCATGAAGGCGGCATAAAAACCGACGCCAAACTGACCGATCAGGTTCACATCCTTGCGGGCGGCCTCGGCCAGCTGAGTAAGAAAAGTATTGGAACCGGAATGGGCAATGGTGCCGAGGTTGGCCTCAAGCTCGGCCCGGCTCATGCCGATCCCGGTATCGCTGATGGCAAAGGTGTGCTTGTCCTTGTCCAGATCAATGGTGATCTCCAGGGGCATATGGGCGTCAAAAAGATCCTCGACCGTAAGACTCTCGTGACGAAACTTCTCCAGGGCATCAGCGGCATTGGAGATCAGTTCCCGAATGAAGACATCCCGTTCCGTATAGAGAGAATTAATAACGATATCAAGAAGTTTTTTGGTTTCTGCCTGAAATTCGTGGGTGGTGGTCTGACTGGTCATGATCGATTCCTTTCCTTGTGTTGACAAACTCATGGGTACCTTGAAAAATTACCGGAACGACTGAACACTGCCTAGAGATGAGAGGTGACGCTTGACCAGGCAGATGCTGATCTTGTTGCCTGCCAGGCACACAATACGCCACGACCCAATCGACCAGGATTGTTCCAAGGCCATTCCGGTCCATATACTGTATGGCTGAAGGCTGCGGACACCCATCCGGAGAGCCCGGGCAATTCCATTGCTTTTTCAGCCAAAGTCGGCGAAAATGATAAGCATGGAGGACAGACTGTCAAGCCCTGTCCTTTGCCCCAGTGTTCAGTCAAGAATGAAATGTCGCAATATTGCGGTAGCTGAGCCTTGACTGGACACTGGATGCGTCAAACCCATCATTCTTCGGCCCAGGAGGCACGCCATGAACATTATAGCCTTCGGTGATATTCACATGTCCCTTGGCAACTTTGCCCAGATCCCCGGGATCAAAACTGCCGATCAGATCATCCTGACCGGCGACCTGACCAACTTCGGGGGCCGACTCGAGGCCAAAGAAATCCTCAACCAGGTTATGACCATCAACCCAAGGGTCCTGGGACTGCTGGGCAATCTCGACCACTTTGAGATCAACACCTATCTCGACGAACTGGACATCAACCTGCACGGCCAGGCCCGCCTCCTCCAGCGCCAGGTCTGCCTGATGGGCCTGGGCGGCTCCAATCCCACCCCTTTCAAGACCCCGACCGAGTTCACGGAAGAAGAGTTGAGCGCCGGCCTGACACAGGCCCACGAACAGGCCCGGACCTTCATGGCCCTGTCCAAACCCGGGGGCCACCCCAAAATCCCCCTGATCCTGGTCTCACACACCCCGCCCCTCAACACCAAGACCGACCGACTGACCAACGGAGCCCACGTGGGTTCGGCCGCAGTCCGCCACTTCATCGAAGAGCAGCAACCGGACCTCTGCCTCTGCGGTCATATCCACGAGGCCAAGGGCGAAGACTGGATCGGCCGGACCCATATTCTCAATTCAGGTATGATCCACGACGACCATGGCTGGGTCGAAATCACCATTGACAGCCAGGGCCATGTCCAGGCGGTTCTCCGATGAAGCGTCGGGTCAATACTCTGATTATCGGGGCCGGACTCTCCGGACTGAGCGTGGCCCATGGGCTTTCCCAGGAATGCCCCGGTCATCAGTTCCTGATCATCGACGCGACAAATCGCTGCGGCGGGGCCATCCGCAGCCATCAAGAGCAGGGGTACCTGGCCGAGGCCGGTCCCCATGGCTTCCTGGACAACTGTAACGAGAGCAATTGTCTCCTGCAGGAAACCGGCCTGGACCGGGAATGCCTCAAGGCACCCTTGAGCCGCTTTGTCCGTTATGTCTGCCTGGACAATCAGTTGCGCCTCATCCCCCAGAGCCCGCCCAAGATCATCAAGGCCCCCTTGATCTCCCCCCTGGCCAAACTCCGGGTCCTGGGTGACCTGTTCAAAAAGCCGCTGGCCGGGGAGCCCACCGTGGCCCAATGGGTCGAACACCGCTTTGGTCGGGCCCTGCTCCCCTTTGCCGACGCTGTCTTTACCGGCACCTATGCAGGAGACATTGAACGGCTGGTCATGGACGGGGTCATGCCCGGGGTGCGCAAACTGGAACGTGATCATGGCTCAGTGATCCGCGGAATGCTGGCCAAACTCAGACAGAACAAGGGCAAGAAGAACGGGCCTGTGGGGCTGCCGGCCATGACCAGCTTCCCCACAGGCATGGAACGCCTGCCCCAGCGCCTGAGTCAGAAGCTGGAGCCCGGACGGGAGCTGGAACTTGGCTGCCGGGTTGAGCAGATCCGCTCCAGCCAGGAAGGCTGGCTGGTCGAGGCCGGTGATTTGAGCGTTGTGGCCGACAATCTGGTCCTGGCCCTGCCCATCAACGCGGCCCTGAAACTGACCGCCAGCCTGACAATGGCCGGTGATCCGCCATTGCTGACACAGGTTCCCGAGGCCTGGATCGCCACCATTGCCTGTGGTTTTGACCAGCGAAGTCAGCTACCGCCAGGCTTTGGCTACCTGACCCCCGAGCAGGAGGGCCGTTTTACCCTGGGCACCCTGTTTTCATCCAACATGTTCCCCGGCAGGACCCCGGAAGGCCACATCCTCTTTGAGATCCTGGTCGGTGGTCGCCGCCACCCGGAACACCTGGAACTTGACGACGATGAAATGACCAGCAGGGCCCTGGCCGATGTCCGCACCCTGCTGAACCTCAAAGGCGAACCCGCCTGGACCAGAGTCCTCCGCCCCCAGGGCGGAATTCCGCAACTTGAGGCCGGCTATCCGGCCCTGCTGGCCTGGCGCGACCGACTGACGGCCAGGTATCCGGGCCTGTATCTCAATGGCTTTGGCTGGGAGGGCATCGGGCTGAACGATATGATGAAAACGGCCGCCCGCACGGCTGCGGCCATCCGGGACAAACAACAGGGCAGGGGCGAAGAGGCAGAGCTCAAAAAAATATATTTTTAGGGCCAGGTTCAGGCAAAAGATGTTCTGGAAGGGACTCGGCAAATAGTGATGTACCTGGGGTGCGTGACCAGGATGATGCAAAAATGGAGCGGGTTTTTCCTACAACTGCTCCATTTTTCTGTTAAGAAGATCGAGCTGGGCCGATACTGAATGGTCACGCATGGCACGTTCGCTCACCACCTTGATGGAGTGCAGGACCGTGGCATGATCCCGGTTGAAGACCCGGCCGATATCGGCCAATGATTCCTGGGTATGCTTACGGCTCAGATACATGGCCACCTGACGGGGAAAAACCACGGACTGCTTGCGCGAACGGGACTGCAGCTCCTGAATGGCGACCTTGAACTGCCCGCCGACAAACTCTCCAATCAGGGCCGTTGTCAGGATCTGAGGGACCCCGACGATCCCCTCCACTGTTTCGCGGATACAGTCCATCTCAAGAGCGCCCTTGCTGATCACGCTCCGGGCGCGAATGGCCACCAGAGCCGATTCAATCTGCCGCACATCACCCTGAATATGCTGGGCAATATAATCAAGCTGCTCCTCGGCCAGGTCAAGACCATGCAGAGCCGCCTTATGCTGAACAATACGCAACCGGGTTGAAAGATCCGGGGCTTCGATACGGGTGACCAGGCCGGCTGCCATCCGGGAACGCAGATCATCATCTATTCCCTGCAGGTCACGCGGCGCACTCTTGGCCGTAAAAATAACCCGCTTGCCGCCCTTGATCAGCGAATCAAGCAGTTCATTGAGCTCTTCCTGGGTCTTCTTCTTGCCGGTCAGGGCCTGGATATCCTCCACCAGAAGGATATCACAACAGTCATGATACTTCCTCTTGAAGCGATCCATGGTGTTTGCCTTGATCTCCCGAATCATCTCCCCTGAAAACTGCTGGGCCGTCAGATAATGGAGGCGGGTCATGGGGGAAGTGGCCAGAATACGATGGGCCACGGCATGGGTGAGATGGCTCTTGCCAAGACCGGTGGAGCTGTTGATATAGAGGCAGGGCCCAACACTGTCATCGCCATCGACCACGGCCCGACAGGCCGCCTGGGCCAGACAATTGCTGTCTCCGACCATAAAGGAATCAAAGGTATAACGGGGATGCAGGGAACGGACTACGGAGCCACCGGCCGGAACATGGGGCAGGCGGAGCTGGTTGCCGGGCGTTACCGGGGGCAGGCTTTTCCGACCTGACGCACTGAGCAGGACCTGACGCCTGCCGCCATCCAGTTGACAGACGGCCTCCTGGATCTGCGCCAGATGGTGGCAGGCCAGATGGGCGCGATAATAGGGGTCAGGGCAGACCAATTCCAGCTGATCATCTGTACTGCGAGCACAGGTCAGTGGCTTGATCCAAAGTTCGAAAATATTTCCGGGCAGCGTCTCCCGAAGAATTGTTTTTGCTTTCTCCCACACCATACAAAAGTCCCTAACACCTACACGTTAAAATTGAGCCAGAACTTCATTTCAGGCAATTGACGCTAATTCCCGTCAATACAAAGAACTCTTCCCAGCTAACAAAATTGTATGCACAACCAGTTGAACAGAACAAAAGAGGCGAATGCCTTTGATCCACACCCCCAGACATCGAAGAACAACCGGATCAAATCATGACGGGAATATAAACTCAAAAATCCTCTTGTCGTCAACGACAGCTAACGGAAATTTAACAATCGACACAAAAGGTTATACGGTCAGCGCAAACCCATGCCACCACCCGGGTTCCAAGAAATCAGCCCCATAACCCCCCTGATTCACAGGCATTAAAAAAGACCCTGCTGTTTCATTGTCATCTTGCGCAGTTACCGGGAAGAAGACTGGAAATCAAGAGTTTTATTTTTATCTTTAACGCAATATTATTAAATATTACTCAAAATAACTAAAAAAAGCATAAATTTCTACTGGCCAATAGTCGAAGAACCTCACTACAACGGCCAGTAGCGGGACAAACATTCCCCCGCTCTTTTTTAAAAAAATTATGCCGATCCAACTCAAGGTGGAAAGCGGAGCACACTATCCAAACTGTAACTCGAGCGCAGTGCATTCATGCCACCCGGGCCACGGTCACAACCTCAACCGCACTCACCCCGGCCGCCAGCAGCACTCGGGCACATTCATTCACGGTGGTCCCGGTGGTCAGGACATCATCGACCAGAAAAACTCGCCTTCCCCGGATTGACCGTGGTCGGGAAACAGCAAATGCCCCAGCCAGATTCTTTCGCCGGGCCACGCCGTCAAGGGTGGTCTGTGGTGGTGTATGACGAACTCGCAGGAGGGTTTGGGGCAGGATGACACCCCTGCTCTCCGGAAAAAATAGTTCGGCCAGGAGCAGGGACTGATTAAACCCCCGATCCATAAGGCGCTTTCGATGCAGGGGGACAGGCACGACCCTGTCTGACTCCAGGTCCAGGGACAACTGCCCCTGCAGGGGACGGATCAATTCGGCCAGGACCGGAAGAGTGGAAAAATCAGCCCGGTACTTCAAGCCATGGAGGATATCGGCCAGTGGCTCCTCATAGACAAATTCTGCCCGAGCCCGGTGGAACAATGGCGGACTCCCAAGACATGCTCCACAGACATGGCCATCACCGGCAGCAGGAAAGAGCGACATGCCGCAACGAGAACAAAAGGGAGGCTTCAACCGGGGAATACGGTTCAGACAGGCGGCACAGAGTTGCCCGGCCAGGTCCAGGGGAAGACCACAGAGGAAACAGCAACGGGGAAAGACAAGCCCCAGAGCACCACTCAACCAGTTTTTCCCACTCACTCTGATTGCACCCCCTTCACAACACAAACCAGTGTGTCACACATCCTCTGGCCATGACACCAGACAGTTCTTTTTAAAAAAAAGTCTCACCTGTCAGGGACTGGTCTGCCCCCAGGCCCTGTGAACATGATACCGACACGCCATATCATCCATTTTCGACATCAGCATTCGACATCCGCCTTATTCAAGCAGGATATGTTATCGCCTCCCGGGCGTCAAGCCTCGCGCCCGGGATGTTTTACAAGCACCTCAACTGAACAGCCACCTGTCGCCCTTACCCCGCTGACCCACGAACATTGTCCTGCTCAGCGGCAAAAACTCTTTTCATGATGAACGTCGCTGTTGTTTTCTTTCCTCCTCACCAAGTCTTGTCGCGGCAGCAGATGAGAACTTCTCTGAAAAAAATTGTTTTTCTTGCAAAAAGAAATGCTATTCTATAGAAACCATCTATGTTGATAGTGACGGAAGCGTTCCGGCAATTGTCATAAATCCCTCCCTACTGAATGCTCAAGAAAGAGGGTCACCCCTTTTGACCACACTTACCAGACAGGCGGTCGTGCAACAGACACCTCTAAAACCCCGCAAACTCATCGGCGTCCTGATCGGTGGCTCCGGCCTCATCGGTGGAACTCTGGCCCACTACTTCAAGACCCAGACTCCCGACACCATCGAGCTTCGGGCTCCAAGCAGCAAAAAGCTGTCGATCCGGAATGCCGGTGATATCCGGGATTATTTCAAACGGGTCCGGCCCAACTTTGTCATCAATACCGCCATTGCCCCCATTGACGCGGACGGCCAGCTCTCCTTCGAGGTCAACTACCTGGGAGCCCTGAATCTGGCCCGGGCCACGGCCGCCCTCGAGATTCCCTATATCCACATCAGCTCGGCTGCCACCCTGCCCAACGGAGAGAACCTGACCGAAGAAGACCAGCTGCCGCTCTCCGGCAGCCTTAACAACTACGCCAAGTCCAAGCTGATGACTGAAAAGACCCTGCGCCATATGCACCGGACTGCGGGCCTTGATTACACCAGTATCCGCCTGGGCGTGGTCTACGGCGAGCACGATCACAAAATCCAGGGTTTTCACCGGCTCTTCTTCTCCATTGCCGATGAATCCATGCCCGTGCTCTTCACCAAAAAAGGGGTGATCCACTCCTACTCCAGTTCCAACAAACTGCCCTACTTTGTCCACCATATTCTGAAAAACCGGCGTGAGTTTTCAGGCGAGACCTATCACTTTGTCGACAAAGACCCGGTGGAACTGGCCAACCTGATCCTGACCATCAAGTCCTATCTGGAGCTCAAGACCCCGCGCGAGATCTACGTGCCCTACCCCCTGGCCACCGCAGGCAAAAAATTTCTGGAAATTCTGCTCAAGGTCTTCTCCCGCATCGGCCTCAAAGGCAGCCTGCCAGCCGAGCTCCTGTTTCTGGAGAGCTTTTATAAGAGTCAGACCCTCTCATCCCTGAAACTGCGACAGTCAAGCTTTGTCGACCCCATGCCCGAAGAGAGCATCTACGCCCGCTTACCGGCTCTGGTCATCTACTACCTGACCCGCTGGGGCCACCAGAATCTGATCACCACCTGGAATAGCGAGATGATTCTCTCCAGTTCCCGTGACGATGATTTTCGGGCCAATCCCGAGGAGCTCCTCCACTCAATCCATATGGATTCGACCTCACCTTTTCGGGAATTGCACCCCCTCGATCCATAACCTCCATCCTCACTCTCATGTCACCCTTTGCCCTGTTCCGCGGCCTTCTCCTGTTACCGGCCATCCCGATCTTCACCCTGATCTGCTGCCTGGCCATCCTCTGCGGGATCTTTATCCTGCGCCAGAGCCAGGAAACAATACAACTCTATCCACGGCTCTGGGCTCGATCCATCTGTCGACTGGCCGGGGTCCGGGTAACGATCAGCGGAGCTGAACGACTCGATCCCGACACCACCTACATCTACTGCGCCAACCACCTGAGCCAGTTTGACATCTTCAGCTTTCAGGGCTATTTTCCCCTCTCATTCCGCTGGCTGGCCAAAAAGGAACTCTCCCGCATCCCCCTGCTCGGAGCGGCCATGCATCATGCCGGCACTGTCTTTGTTAATCGCACCCAAGGCCGCCAGGCCCTGAAGAGCCTGGACCAGGCCGCCGCAAAGATCAACCATGGGACTTCGGTCCTGATCTTTCCCGAAGGAACCCGCTCGGCCGATGGTCAGCTCCATCCATTCAAAGGCGGGGCCATGCTTCTGGGAATCAAGGCCGGAACACCACTGGTCCCTATGGCCATCAAGGGATCTTACGAGATCCTGCCCAAAGGCGCCTGGTGGCCGCACTCAGGGACCATCACCATCACCATCGGCGAGCCAGTCACCAGCTCTGCTTACAACAGTCGCCAGAAGCAGGAACTGGCTCAACTCATCCACGACCGGGTGGCCGACCTGCTCGCCCCAGAGGCCTGAAACTCCCCACAGCCGCAGCCAGGTTTTTTCACCATAACCGGCTGCTCCCTTTGCAAAAACAATCAAACATGGCATAATGTCTTGATTCTCAACCTGAGACAGACCAGACTCCATTCATCCGGCCAGGAACGCAGCGGACTGAAGAGTGGCCCCCAAGGGCCCCTTTGCTCCTGTACGCCCCTTCCTGTTCCCTTTTTTCTGCTTTCATAGGACCTAATACATCATGTCGCAAAGCCACCATTTCTCCCTTCGCTCTCTGCTCTGCTCACTGCTGCTTGCCCTGCTGGTCACCCTGGGTCACACTGGGCCGGCCTCAGCCCTGGAGCAGAACGCCAGCTTCCCCCCTCTGAAGATCAACAGCCTCCAGTCTGGCCAGGACCTGGGCACCCTGGCCGACCAGAACCTGACTACGGTCCTCTCCAGATATGCCTTTACCATGCTCTCCCGCGATGCAGCCAGCCAGTTGCTTGACTACAACGGCAGCTGGCCACCGCCCGCCCCGGCCCTCCAGAAACTGAGCCAGCACACAGGTCAAGACTATGTGGCCATCGGCAGCCTGACTCTGCTCGGTCAACAGATCAGCCTCGACTACAGGGTCTATGACCTTCTGGCCCCAGGGACCCCGAAATACTTTTTCGAGGCCCGTCCGGCCCTGACCGATCTTACAGCAGCTCTTGACGCCATCTTGAAAAAGGTGGTCAGCCACACCAGCCGTGAAGCACTCATCGCAACGATTACAGTCAGCGGCAGCGAGCGCATCGACTCCGGGGCCATCCTGCGTAAAATCAGCAGCCAGACCGGGGACATCTACTCACAGGCGACCCTGCGCCGCGACCTCAAGGCCATCTTCGACATGGGTTATTTTGAAGATGTCCGTATCCAGGTGGAACAGGGCCAGCAAGGGAGGGAAATCACCTTCGAGGTCCAGGAAAAGCCGGTTCTGGCCCAAATTGAGTTCACGGGCATTGACCAGGAATACGAAGAAGACGCCCGGGCCGCGGCCAACCTCAAGACCAACACCATCCTGAATCAGAGTCGCATCAACCAGGCGGCCGCTGCCGTCCAGAATTTCCTGAAATCCAAGGGCTATTACGAGACCACCGTCATCCCGGAGATCAGCTACCCCACCCCCGGCCAGGCCACCCTGCGCTTCGTTGTCAGCCAGGGCGACAAACTCTATATCCATGAGATCAGCTTTATCGGCAACACAACCTTTGGCACAGATGAGCTCAGAGACCAGCTTGAGACCGGCACCAAAGGCTGGTTTTCCTGGCTGTCCGGCAAGGGTCTGCTCAACATGGACGAACTGCGCCAGGATGCGGCCCGGATCAATATCTTCTACAACAACCAGGGGTTTCTTGAGGCCAAGGTGGCCGACCCCCAGGTCCGCCAGGAAGACAAGACCCTGTATGTCAGCTTCATCATTGAAGAGGGCGTTCGCTATCGCATGGGCACGGTGGATTTCAGCGGCGACCTGATCAGCGACAAGGAGGTCCTGCGGCAGTTGCTCACCTTTCCGGATGAGGAGTTTGTGAACAAGAAGGGTATCCGGGATGACATGCTCAAGATCACTGACCATTACTCTGAAAAGGGATATGCCTTTGCCGATGTCAAACCGCAAATGACCAAAGGCTCGGCCCCGGACCAGCTGGACATCACGCTCAAGATCGACAAGGGTGAGCTGGTCTATATCGACCGGATCATGATCAGCGGCAATTCCCGGACCCGGGACAATGTCATCCGCCGCGAGATGAAAATTGAAGAGGGGGGAGTCTTTGACTCCAAGGCCCTGCGCACCAGCAGTCAGAAACTGCAGCGGCTGGAGTTCTTTGAAGACGTCTCTGTCACCCCCCAACCCACCGGTGACCCGGCCCTGATGGACATCGTGGTCGAGGTCAAGGAGAAAAACACCGGACAGTTCAGTATCGGCATGGGGTACAGCTCGGTGGATAACCTGGTCCTCATGGGTGAAGTTTCGGAAAACAACTTTCTGGGTCGGGGCGACCGGCTCTCATTCAAGGCCGACATCAGCGGCACCAACACCCGCTACAACCTGAGTTACACCAATCCCCGCTTCCGCGACTCGCAGCTGAGCTGGGGCATCGACCTGTTCAACTGGGTCACTGAATATGATGATTATGACAAGGGCTCCAAGGGCGGGGCCATCCGTTTTGGCTACCCCCTGTGGGAAAAATGGCGCTGGTTCGGCAGCTACAGCTTCACCGACTCCCAGCTGAGCAATATTTCGGATACCGCCTCATGGCTCATTGTCCAGTCCCAGGACCTGGAGATCACCAGCGCCCTCAACTTCTCCGTCAGCCGCGACACCCGTGACCGACTGACAGCGCCCACCTCAGGCTCCCGCCACCAGATCAGCGTCAAATACGCCGGCGGTCCTCTTGGCGGCGATGCCCAGTTCACCAAACTTGAGGCCTCCACCGGCTGGTACTTCCCTCTCCCCTGGAGCACCGTCTTTCACATCAAGGGCGCGGCCGGCCAGATCTGGGAAAACGAGAACGACAAGCTCCCGGTCTACGAACGCTTTTTCCTGGGCGGGATGAACACCATCCGCGGCTTTGATTACGGTGATGCCAGCCCCATTGATCCGGTCAGCCTCGAGCACATCGGCGGCGACAAGATGTGGTATGCCAACATCGAATATGTCTTTCCGCTGCTCAAAGAGGCCGGAGTCCAGGGCGCCCTGTTCTACGACCTGGGTCGATCCATGGACAATGACGAAGACTGGACAGTACAAGATCTCGACCACTCCGTGGGCTTTGAGTTCCGCTGGCTTTCACCCATGGGGCCGCTGCGCCTGATCTGGGGCTTCAATCTTGATCCGGCCCCGGACGAAGACGAGTCCATGTGGGATTTCTCCATCGGCGGAATGTTCTAGAACGTAACCGGCATGGCTGGACCAAAATTCTGGCTCTGATGACGGGTTCCGCAACACTGAATCCACCTTTCTTTGAATGATTTCCACCGGCTGTGGCCTTCCCACAGCCGGTTCTTTTTTTCTTGTGCCATGCCTATACTCTCAACATCTGACCTGCCCAAGCCCCAGGAGACCTGCACCATCTCGGGTCTGAGGGGGAGCAGCGCCACCTTGCTGGCCGCGACCCTGGCCCGGCAACAACCCTGCTGCTGCATCCTGCCCGACGAACAGCTGACCGGTCCCTTTGAAGAAGACCTCCGTCTCTTTTATCCCGGGCCGATCCTCACCTATCCGGCCCAGGAGACCCCACCCTACACCCCGCTTTCACCCGATCAGCAGACCACGGCCAGCCGGCTTTCGGTCCTTTCCCGCTTGCAGGAGCAGAACAGCCCCTTTGTCATGGTGATCTCGACCGAGGCCCTGATGCGCAAGGTCATGCCGCGACAGGTCCTGGGGATGACCACCGAACTGATCATGGCAGGCGAAGATTGCGACCGGGATCAGCTGCTCGCAGCACTGATCAGAGGTGGCTACGAACAAGTCGCCCTGGTTCAGAGCCCGGGAGACTTCTCTGTGCGGGGCGGGATCATCGATATCTATCCACCGGCCTTCAGCGAGGGTATCAATACCGGGGGCAGTGCTCCCCTGCAGCCAACCAGTGATGGCCCCATCCGCCTCGATTTTTTTGGCGACACCATTGAATCCATCCGCCTCTTTGACCCCTACAGCCAACGCTCGCAGCGGGAGCTGGCCGAGGCCATCCTTTTGCCGGTCAGCGACGTCCTGTTTCCCGAAGGTCCGGCAATGAGCGCTCTTATGGAAGAGCTCTATCGTCTTGAAGAACAGGAGGGCTGGAACCCTGATGAGGGCGGTCAGCTGCGGGAGCAGATCAGGCGCAGGTTCCGCTTTGCCGGAATCGAGGCCTTTTTGCCCCTGTTCTACGGTACGCAGCAGACTGCAACCGTCCTTGATTACCTTTCTCCCGAGACCAGACTCTTCTCCCTTGACCCCCTGGCCCAGAGTCAGGCGGCAGCCCTGATCGATGAACGGGTCCAGGCAAACTATCAGGAGATCCGGGCCAGAAAGAGCCCGGCCCTGGTCCCGGAGCGCCTCTTTCTCAGTGGGGAAGAGCTGGCCCGGGCCATGGCCACATTCCCGCAGACCCTCTGCTCCGACTTTCCAGACTCGGCCGACCATGTCCTGAGCATCTCCTCGGCCAACCACCAACTGCTCAAGCAGGAGATCACCCTCCAGCGCCGCAAACAGGGCTTGTTGCCGACCTTGAGCGGTCAGATCCACAGCTGGCAGGAACAGGGCGACCGGGTCATCCTCTGCTGCCGCTCAGCCCGACATGCCCAGACCATCACCGAACTCCTGGGGCAACACCAGCACCAGATCGAGGCCATCCCCGCCCCCTTGTCCAACGAAGACCTGCAACGACACAACCCGGGTCACCTGCTGATCTGCGACCAGCCCTTGAGCCAGGGCTTCAGCCTGATTCACGACAAATTACACCTGCTCTCGGAAAGCGAACTCTTTGGCGAGATGCGCCTGGGCAGCCGCAAAAAGGCCAAACAGCAGACCGGTGAGCCTGTCCGCTTTGCCGAGCTCAGTGACGGTCACGTGGTGGTCCACCGCGACCACGGCCTGGGCATCTATCGCGGCCTGGAAACCATGGAGATCCAGGGGATCATCAATGACTTCATGCTCATTGAGTACCGGGACCAGGATCGCCTCTACCTGCCGGTAGACCGCCTCAATCTGATCAGCCGCTACGAAGGTCTGACCGATCGGGCGCCCCGGATCGACAAGCTTGGCAGCCAGGCCTGGAAGACGACCACGGCCAAGGTCAAGGAAGAGGTGTGGAAGGTGGCCCATGAACTGCTGGACATCTACGCCACCCGTGAGATCCGCCAGGGCAAACGCTTCTCCCCACCCGGCAGCCTCTTTCATGAACTGGAAGAGTCCTTTCCCTATGACGAGACCCCGGGCCAGGCCCGGGCCATCACCGAGACCATTGACGACCTGACCTCAGAGCGGCCCATGGATCGGCTGATCTGCGGCGATGTGGGCTACGGCAAGACCGAGGTGGCGATCCGCGCCGCAGTCAAGGTGGTGGAAGACGGGTGTCAGGTGGCGATCCTGGTGCCGACCACGGTCCTTGCGGAACAGCACGCCAAGACCTTCCTGGAACGACTGCAGGGCTTTGGCATGACCGTGGATTGCCTCAACCGCTTCCGGACTTCGGCTGAACAGCGCAGAATCACAAAAGATCTGACCGCCGGCCGGATCGATATCATCATCGGCACCCATCGTCTGCTCTCCAAAGACATCTCCTTCCGCAACCTGGGTCTGCTGATCGTGGATGAAGAGCACCGCTTCGGGGTCAGCCACAAGGAAAAGATCAAGAAGATCAAGGCCGAGGTCGACGTCCTCACCCTGACCGCCACGCCCATCCCCCGGACCCTGCAGATGTCGCTCCTGGGTATCCGCGATCTGTCGGTGATCTCCACCCCGCCGGCCGAACGACGGCCGGTCAAGACCTTTGTGGCCCGTTACGACGAGCTGGTCATCAAGGAAGCGATCAGCCGCGAACTGCGGCGGGGCGGCCAGGTCTTCCTGGTCCATAACCGGGTCCGTTCCATTCACAAGATGGCCGCCACGATCCAGCGCCTGGTGCCCGAGGCCCGGATCGCCGTGGGTCACGGCCAGATGGAGGGCAAGGAACTCGAAGGGATCATGGTCGATTTCGTCAACCGCAAAACCGATGTCCTGGTCTGCACCACGATCATTGAATCCGGGCTCGACATTCCCTCGGCCAACACGATCATCATCAACCGCGCCGACACCCTGGGGCTGGCCGGAATCTACCAACTGAGGGGCCGGGTCGGCCGCAGCGCCACCCAGTCCTTTGCCTACCTCCTGGTGCCCTCACTCGATGCCCTGAGCAAGGACTCGAAAGAGCGGCTGCGGGCCCTGATGGATGCCAATGAACTGGGCGCCGGCTTCAAACTGGCCATGAGTGATCTCCAGATCCGCGGCGGCGGCAACCTGCTTGGCATCTCCCAGAGCGGCCAGATCGCGGCCATCGGCTATGACCTCTACCTTGACCTGCTCCAGCGAACCGTGGCCGACCTCAAGGCTCGGGCCGCAGCCGGCCTTGACTACGAGGCCACAGAAGAGATCGATCCGGAAATCAACCTGCATCTCTCGGCCTATATCCCCGAAACCTACATCCCGGATATCAGCCAGCGTTACATCAGCTACCGCCGCATCGCCGCCCTGAGCACTGCAGACGACGAGGCGGCCGGCGATCTCATGGATGAACTGGCCGACCGGTACGGCCCCATTCCAGCCGAGACCCGCAACCTCCTCCACATCGTCCGGCTCAAGAAAGGACTGATCCGCCTGCGGATCGCCAAACTGGAACGGGGGCCTGGAAATCTGGTCTTCTCCTTTCTCAACCAGACACCGCTGGCCCCGTCCCTGCTCCTGAACTGGCTGGACAAGATGGGCAAAAAACAGAAGACCAGGTATCGTCTGACCCAGGATGGCCGGCTGATCATCAACCTTGACCAGGGTCAGGGCGGCGATCTCTTTGGCCTGATCGAACAGGCCCTGCACCAGCTCGAACAGCTCATCCCCTCTGGCCCGGAAATATTGCCATGACCGAAAACACCCTGCCTGCGCCCCCCCAGATCCACCCGGATTTTTCCTGGGACGAGATCGACACCATTCTTCTGGACATGGACGGCACCCTGCTGGACAAGTACTTTGACGACCATTTCTGGGAGGAATACGTGCCCAAGGTCTTTGCCAGGACCCATAACCTGACCCCGGCCGAGGCCCGCAAACAGCTGCTGGCCCGTTACAAACAGGTGGAGTCCACCCTGCAGTGGTGCGATCTCGACTACTGGTCAGACCAGTTGGGCCTGGACATCCCCGAACTCAAGTGCAAGACCGATCACCTGATTCAGGTCCACCCCTACGTCATTGATTTTCTGGAATTCCTGCACGAGATGGGCAAGGAGGTGCATCTGGTGACCAACGCTCACTCCAAGACCCTGGAGATCAAGATGCGCAAGACCAGACTGGGCAAATGGTTCGACCGCATCGTCTGCGCCGAGGAACTGGGGGAGGCCAAGGAACAGCCGATCTTCTGGGAACGGCTCGAGGGGTTGCTGGGCTATGACAAGAAGCGGACCCTGCTGGCCGACGACACGGCCAAGGTCCTCCATTCGGCCCGTGAATACGGCATGGGGCACCTGCTCTTCGTGGCCCGGCCCAGTTCGCGGCTGCCGGTCCACTATTCAGATCAGTATCCGTCCATCGTCACCTTTGACGAGTTGATCACCCGGCGCATCAATCCTTAGGGACTCGGCAAATACTGATGAACCCGAAAACGGGATGCGTTATGGTCTGTCAGTATGTTCCGCGTCCCTTAGAGCCACTTTTTTCTCTTGAAGTAGCTCAGCAGGACAAAGGGAATCACCAGAAAGGTGGCCCAGAGCGCTGGATACGCCCAGCGCCATTTGAGCTCCGGCATGTACTCAAAGTTCATGCCGTAGATGCCCACCAGAAAGGTCAGCGGGATAAAGATTGAGGCAAAGACCGTCAAAACCTTCATGGTCTCATTCATCTTGTTGCTGATGCTGGAGATATAGATCTCCAGCAGACCGGAGAGGATATCACGATATGATTCAATGGACTCAATGATCCGGATCGCGTGATCAGAGACATCCCTCAGGTAAACAAAGGTTTTTTCATGAATCAGCTCAGATTCACTGCGCAGCATTGCCGCCATCAACTCCCTGATGGGCGAGACATATCGCCTGATGGTAATCAGTTCCCTTTTCAGCCGCTGGATCGAATTCAGGGTACTTTTGGTTGATTCCGAGTTCAACAGACTCAGTTCCAGCGAGGTGGTGGCATCATCGAGAGTATCGATCAGGATGAAACACTGATCAACGATCGTATCCAGGATCGCGTAGGTCAGATAATCGGACCCCTGACTCCTGAACCGGCCTTTACTGGTCTGGATTCGCTGAATGATGGGCTGAAAGAGTTGATCCGCTTTTTCCTTGAATGTGATGACGATATTCTTGAGCACCAGCAGACTGACCTGCTCATAACTGACTGAAAAATCATCCTCTTCTTCTGGAATTAAACTCTTGAGCACGATATAGAGATACTCATCATACTCCTCAAACTTCGGCCGCTGGTGAGTATTGAGAATATCTTCAAGCACCAGTTGATGGATGCCGAACATGGCCCCGATCTGTTCGACGATCTCGACATTGGCAAGGCCCTCAATAACGACCCAGGTAACGGTTTCACTCTCCTTGTATGGCAGGAGTTCAGCGATGGATTGAATCTGCCGCTCTTCGACATTTTCTTTCGTATAATCTATCACTGACATTCGGGTCATCGTGGTCAGCACATCCCCGATATGGATCAGTGAACCAGGCGGCAGGCCCACCTTGTCCGAAATATTTCTGGCAGATTCAGTCATCTCGTGCCACTCCTCAATATCTGAATTACGGCTCCTTCAACGCTTTCGCCAACCAGCACGGCTGAACCAGAAAGGGCCCTCCAACTGACCCAAGAGGGGTGCAGCGGGAAGGCCCTTTTTTCCCCAGCCCATCACCTTACGCTGGATCTATTCCTGAACGGTGCAAGGAAGGGGAACGTCACCGTTACTGTTTCTTGTGGCAGGTGGAGCAGGATGTCCCCTTAGGAACGTTCTGTTCCTTGTGGCAGGGCCAGCAGAATTTCTTGTGAAAATCATTGCCCGTCCCGCTCTTGTTCTCGATACTGACCACCAGCTCGCCGCCGCCTGCCTCGTTCTTGTGGCACTTGGCGCAGACCAGCACGGCCTGATGCTGGTGATGAGGAAAGATCACCGCCTCTTTTTTCCCCTCCACCTGAAAGGCCTCTTTCAGATCAATGGTCTCCGGGCCGCCCTGGGCCGCAGATGTGACCCCGGACAGGGCCAACAGCGACAGAAGACAAAAACCAGCCAGGACAGCCACTCTGTTTAATCGTTTTTCTATTCTACTCTTCATTTACACCTTCTCCTTCTCAATACGTTCAATGCAACAGATTCTGAAGACATTTTCGAGTCATGGCCTGCCTACAGCAGGCCGAGACGGTTCAGCATATACAGGGCCCCGCGATAGGAAAGCACAATCACCGCCAGCCAGGACACAATCAATACAGTCGTTATCATCACATTCTCCTTATTTCATGGAATCGATACGCTCGGAACAGGCCCGTAACAGCTCCAAGACCCGTTACGAGCCCATCTTGTTCCCTTGATCAATAGGCCTCTTCGTCCACGACCTCATGGGCCGCCAGTTTCTGTCCATCCATCTGGCGCCAGACGTAGACCACATAGGCCAGAACCAGCGGGATCATCAGGGCCACATAGGTCATGGTCACCAAAGTATAGTGGCTGGACGAGGCATTATAGATGGTCAGGCTCGACTGGAGATCCGTCAGCGAGGGGTAAAACGCGGTCTGATTATAACCGGCCAGAGAAAACAGGGAGAGCCCCACCAGGACCGTACCCAGGCCACCCGGCCAGATCCCTTTGGAGCTGTCGCGATGAACGGTCAGCCAGACCGAAAGGACCACCAGCACCAGCCCCGTGAGGAGCAGGCCCAGGACCAAGGGCATGGCCAGGAGATTGCCCAGATACTTGTACGCCACCACTTCGATAACCCCGTTTTCTCCAATCCCATAGCCTGAACGGAGCAGCAGAGAGACCAGGACATAGAGCAGGAACGGCAGGGCGCAGCAGAAGTTGGTGCGCACGGATCGACGCAGCCGCCCCTGGAAGGATTCCATGGCAGAAAAATTAATATTGTTGAGCAGATACATGCCGCCTAAAATCCGGGCATTGAAGACCAGAAACAGCCCCAAAGACAGATTGAACAGGGAAAAGGCCGCTTCAAGTCCGCGCAGGGGATGATCCCAGGTCACCTGGTTGTAGAGATTCAGGCTGAAGTTTGACCCGCTGAAAAAGGTGGCCACTGCCGCCCCGATCAGGAGCAATCCCAGGGAACCGTTGATAAAGAGGAAGAGCTCATAGGTGCGGGTTCCCAGGAAATTCCCCGGTTTTTTGCGATACTCATAGCTCACCGCCTGGATGATAAAGGTAAAAAGAATGATCATCCACACCCAGTAGGCCCCGCCAAAGCTGGTGGCGTAGAACTTGGGGAACGCGGCAAACAAGGCGCCGCCGAACAGGACCAGAGTGGTGAAGGTCAGCTCCCACTTCCGGCCCAGGGAATTGATGACCAGGGACTTTTCCACGTCATTTTTGGCCACCTGCCAGAGCAGCGTCTGACCGCCCTGGACAAAGTTGAGAAAGAGAAAAAGCGAGCCGACCACAGCGCAGATCAGCCACCAGAGCTGCTGCAGGGTTGTATAGTCAAGATTGGAAAACATATCAATGGCCCTCCGGTCCGATGGAAATCTGTTTGAGCATGATCTTGACCTCGGCGATCAAGAGCAGGGTGAAGAGGCCAAGAAACATGAAAAAGGTGGTCTGGACATTGCCCACGTCAAGATTGGTGGTCGCCACCGACACCGGCATCATCCCCTGAATGGCCCAGGGCTGACGGCCGACCTCGGCCACCACCCAGCCCGCCTGCTGGGCAACCGTCCCCAGCAGAAGCGACAGCAGACCCACGGGCAGGAGCCAACGCTGCTCTTCCAACTGCCCCTTATACAGAAAGAAGAGATAGGCCAGAAACAGGACCGGGAAAAAGCTGCCCAGAACAACCATGATATGAAAGGCATAGAAGGAGATGGCCACCGGTGGCACCGCCTCCTCAGGTGTGGCCAGATAGCCATAGCCCAGGTATTCACTGTTGGCCCGGAAACGGACCAGGGCCGACTCGGCCGAGAAGACATCACCACTTTGCCGCGCCAGTTTATAGGTCGCCAGATCTCCGACAGCGGCCCGGCCAAGTTTCATCTTGTCCACCACACCCATCACGCCATAGGTCGCATTGCCATAGACCAGGTCGTCAATCCCCGGCACAAAGGAGCCGGGCTCGCGGTTGGAAAGGATGGAGAGCAGACCCGGGATCTTGACTTCAAAGAGGAAGGGGTCAAGGTCGTCACCTGGTTTTTTGGCCGGATTGAGCAATCCGGCCGCCACCAGTCCAGCCCCCTCCTCACCCTGATACAGGCCTTCAAAGGCGGCCAGTTTCATGGGCTGGGTCGAAGCGGCTGTAAAGGCCGATTCGTCACCGGTATAGCCGACATAGACAGAGGCCAGCAGGCCGAAGACAGCGGCCACGACAATGGAACGCTTGGCCATGTCCTGATGTTTTTTCTGAATCAGGTACCAGGAGGAGATGGTCAGGACAAAAAGCGAGGCCAGGACAAAGGCCGAACTGGTGGTATGGGTGAACTTGGCCACGGCCGTGGGAGAGAAGAGGACGGCCCAGAAGTTCTCCATCTCAAAACGGACGGTCTCAGGATTGAAGACCATGCCCACGGGGTCCTGCATCCAGCCGTTGGCCACCAGAATCCACAGGGCCGAGAGATTGGAGCCCACGGCCACCATCCAGGTGGAAAAAAGATGAAAGCCTTTGGAGACCCGGTTCCAGCCAAAGAACATGACCGCAAAAAAGGTGGCCTCAAGGAAAAAGGCCAGGATACCCTCGATGGCCAGAGGCGCCCCAAAGATATCGCCGACCATCCAGGAATAGTTGGACCAGTTGGTGCCGAACTGAAACTCAAGGATGATGCCGGTGGCCACGCCGATGGCAAAGTTGATGCCAAACAGGGTCATCCAGAAGCGGGTCAGGGAACGCCACCGCTCATCACCGGTCCGGACATAGATCGACTCGAAAAAGGCGCACAAAAACGACAACCCCAAGGTCAGGGGCACAAAGATCCAGTGATACATGGCGGTCAGCGCAAACTGCGCCCGCGACCAGTTCACCAGACTGAGATCCACATCAATCATACATTTTCCTCCTTCTCCTCTACCTTATTCATTCTGGGCCGATCTGGACGTGATTTCCTCCAGGACATGGCTGGCCCGCTCTTGATCCGTACTGAATTCAGTGGCCAGAAAATCTGGAAAAAAGAACAACTTGAGAACCGCAAACATGATCAGCAGCTTGAGCAGAATAATTTTCCACAGGGTGCGGCCAACCGTCATCCGCCGAAAGCCATCGCAGTAAAAACTGCAGACCCGTCGTACAATACCCTGCTGAGATCCGACCCCTGTGCTCAATGCTCCGCTCCCAATGATTCTCTTTCCCTTGCACAAAGATGGTGTCAGCCCATTGCAGGGTCTCCCCTCCCGTGGCCCTTGCAAGCGACCCAGGCAGATACATCTGCCTGGCCCCACACGCAAGACCCCACTACGAGGCAGGAGATCTGAATGGTTACCACACCATCCTCAATCACTATTATGCACAGAACAGAGTCAATAACAAGGGTCCTGGCCAACACCCCGGGCAGGGACATCCGGACCATCAAAAAAACCACTCAGCCCCCTCACCCGATGACTCTCTTCGTTGTTACTTCTATCGCACCCGACCCGGCTAGTCAAGAACAATTCCTATTAGTGAAAACTTTTTGCTTTTCAGCTGTGCTTCTCATATACTTGAAAAAGTGTAACCGTATCACCCCACCACCTGCACCATTGATCTGTTCCGGTACAGGTGTGCAGTTCACAGACCTCTTCCCGCTCCATGGGATGACGCCTAAGCAGCTCCGGTTGGTGGGGAGCAAGATGTTTCCCCCATTCCGCTGAATCATTCACGATAAGGTATGGCTTGCCATACTGCACCCAGACAGCCAACACACCCAGGAGATATCATGACCCCACTCCAACTCATCCCTGCCCCCGATCCTCTCCAGGTCCCCTGGGGCTGGTTCCAGATCCTGCTGACTGTCACCTTCTTCTTTCATCTGCTGGCCATGAACCTGATGCTCGGCGGGACCCTGATCAATTTTTTCCGCCATGTCCGGGGACGATGCCCGGTGGACGATCTGGAGGACACGGCGCACAAGATCCCCTTTTCGGTGGCCTTTGCCGTCAACTTCGGGGTCGCGCCCCTGCTCTTTCTGCAGGTGCTGCATGGCCAGTTCATCTATACCAGCTCGGTCCTCATGGCCTCGTTCTGGCTCCTGGTCCTGCCCCTGCTCATCTCGGCCTATGGAAGCAGCTACCTCTACAGCTTCAATTTTCGCCGTCTGGGTGGCTGGCACAGCGCGCTCACCGGCCTGATGGCCCTGCTGATGCTGGCCGTGGCCTTCATCTTCACCTGCAACCTGAGCCTGACCCTCAACCCCGCGGCCTGGTCCACCTATTTTGACCGACCGGACGGGTTCATCCTCAATCTCTCCAACCCCATCCTGTTCCCCCGTTTTCTCCACTCCCTGCTCGGCTCCATTGCTGTGGCCGGCCTGGGTCTTGGCCTCTGGCACGACTGGCAGGCCAGGCACGGAAACAGCGCCGCAGCAACACTGATCCCAGCTGACCTGCGCTGGTTCAGCATCAGCACCATGATCAACTTCGCCTTTGGTTTCTGGTACTTTGCCAGTCAACCCGAATCAATACGCAGCGCCCCGGGAATGGGGGGCACCGTGCTGATCCTCTTGCTGCTCACAGGAATCACCTGCGCCATCATGGCCCTGATCGCGGCCGGCACCCTCCGGGTCCGGGCCGCGGCCCTCTGGGCCCTGCTGACGTTGACCTTCATGGTCCTGGTCCGCGAAGTGGTCCGGGGCCTGCTTCTCTCTCCCTGGCGCAGCAGCGTGGATGCGGCCGTCACCCCCCACCAGTACTCGCCCCTGCTCTTTTTCCTCCTGACCCTGGCGGGCGGTCTCCTCCTGATCTGGTTTATGATCCGTCTGGTTCGTTCCGATACTCAGACCGACACCAAGGAGGCCCGCTCATGAACTATCCCATCTGGCAGCTCGATGCCTTTGGCGGTGGCCTGTTCATCGCCCTGATCGCCGTCTTCCATGTCTTCATCTCCCATTTCGCCGTGGGTGGCGGCCTCTTTCTGGTGATCATGGAACACAAGGGGCTGGCCGAAAACTCCAGCGCCATCCTCAGGTATGTCAAGCGCCACACCAAATTCTTCCTCATCCTGACCATGGTCTTCGGCGGCATGACCGGTGTCGGCATCTGGCTGACCATCTCCCTGCTCAACCCCTCGGCCACCTCCCACCTGATCCATACCTTTGTCTTTCTCTGGGGGGCGGAATGGGTCTTTTTTCTGGCCGAGATCGTCGCCCTGCTCTTTTATTATTACACCTTTGATCGCCTCAGTCCGCGCAACCACCTGCTCCTGGGCTGGATCTATTTCGCCTGTGCCTGGTTGTCGCTCTTTCTCATCAACGGCATCATCGACTACATGCTCACCCCTGGCGCCTGGCTGGAGAACCAAAACGTCTGGAGCGGCTTTTTCAACCCGACCTTCTGGCCGGCCCTGTTCTTCCGCACCTTCCTGGCCCTGATGATCGCCGGCCTCTTCGGTCTGGTGACCAGCAGCTGGGTCAAAGACCGCGACGTCCGTCACACCCTGGTTGCCTACTCGGGTCGCTGGCTCCTTATCCCGCTGGTCCTCCTGGTTCTTTCGGCCCTGTGGTACAAGGCGGCCCTGCCCCCGGCCCAGCAGGAAATGATCTTTCAGACCGCACCGGAGCTCAAACCCTTCCTGCTTCTTTTCGCCTGGCTCTCCCCGATCTTTGTCGCTCTGGGCCTGATCCTGGCCGTTGTCCGGCCAGCGGCCATCCAGCGGCCCCTGGCCATCATCCTGCTCGTCTGCGGCCTGTGCTACATCGGCAGTTTTGAATTTATCCGTGAAGGCGGCCGCCGGCCCTTCATCATCCACGATTACCTCTACTCCAATTCCATCCTGAAAGATGATCTGGCCACGACCAGGGAGCGCGGCGTTCTCAACACGGCACGCTGGGTCAGAACCTCTGAGATCACCGGCGAAAACCGCAAAGAGGCCGGCCGTGAACTCTTCAACCTCCTCTGTCTCCCCTGCCACTCGGTGGGCGGGGTGCTCAACGACATCATTCCCCGGGTGCAGGTCTTCACCCCGGAGGGCATGGACTCCTTCCTGGGCGCCATGGGTCATGTGAACCCTTATATGCCGCCCTTCCCCGGTAACCGGGAAGAGCAGGTGATCCTGGCCGACTATCTGACCTCCAGCCTGACCCCGCCCCGCTCATATGCAAACCTGGTCCCGGCCACCGACCTGACCAGCCCGCTGGACTTTGATCCGGCTGAGGCCACCCATGTCCTGCTGGCCTCAGCAGACCGGAGCATGACCATGAGTTCACAGCCGCAGATCTCAGGCATTGATCTCTCCTTTGCCCCGCCACAGATCCAGGCCCAGCTGATCGCACGCGACCCCAGCCCAACCGTGCTCAATGATAACGCTTCCATCAGCTACCAGACCCTGGGCCATGAACCACCCCTGAGCGGTGAACTGATCAGCACAGGCAACGGCCTGTTCAGCGCCCGCCTGCCCGACCTGAATCCAGGACAAAACCCCTTCAGCCCCCATGTGATCGTCGACCTCGTGGCCATGCTGGATGGCCAGGAGGTTGCCCGGACCAGGACCCGGATCAGGCTCTCCACTGAACTGGGCTGCCGCAACTGCCATGGCGGCTCCTGGAGCACCAATGGCGCTGGCCTGTCCCGGGAGACCGCGACCCACATCCTGGCCGCCCACGACCGGCGCAGCAGCACCCATCTGAGCCGCGCCCATGAGGCCGGGCAGATCATTGTCTGCAGCGACTGCCACCAGAGCGGCGCCCGGGCAGGACGCCCCGAGACCCTCAACCTGTCGGCGGCCATGCACGGCTTTCATGCGGGCTTTCTCGCCTTTAATCCTGAAAGCTGCAGCAACTGCCACGCCAGTGGCCAAGATTCGGCCAGCCAGACCTTTGACGGTCTGCACGCAGGCCTTGGTCTTGAATGCAGCAACTGCCACGGCATGATCAGCGACCACGCAGCAGGCCTCCTCAAAAACGAGGCCAATCTGGGCAAGACCCTGGCCAGCAAACGCCTGAGCCAACTGGCCGGGACCGGAGCCGTCGACCAGAACGAAATTCTGCCCCGCAGCCCCTGGACCATGGAACCCGACTGCCTCAACTGCCATCAGGACTTTGCCCCGCCCGAGACCATGGACGGCTTCAATACCTGGACCGCGGACGCGCCAGGCCTCTTTCACAACCGCAGCGATGTGTCAGGCAGCCTGGCCTGCACCTCCTGTCACGGCCCGGCCCACGGGATCTATCCGGCTGGCAGCGAGCCAAGCGGCCAGGCCGGAGTCCTCCAGCCCCTGCAATACCAGGGATCGCCCTATCCCATTGCCGCAGACCGAGGCTGCGCGATCTGCCACACCATGGACATGGAGGATGAACTGCACCACCCGGGCAGCCTGGCCAGGTTCCGTAACCGGCTCGACTGAAAGGTCTGCTGAAAAGAATGACTCAAGAGGACTCAATCCTGATGGATTAAAATTTTATTGATGCCCTGATAACTGATGACAGGGAGAAGGTCGTTTTCCTTCCTGCCGGCCCCGGGCTAGCAGAAAAAACACCCAACCTCTTCCGGTCAGCTCTACCCCATTATGTGTTTTATTTTGTGGCACAACTAACCGTACATGTCCAACTTGGAGGTTAACCATAGATACTATCACATATACTTCGGCACGTGGCAACTTGGCAAAAAAATGAAAAAAGTTTCTTATGATCACTTTCCTGTGATTATAACCCGTAAGGCAGCTCAACCGGTTGTAATGATGTATCCAGAGGATTTTGAGGCCCTTGAAGAGACTGCCTACTTGTTAAGAAGCCCTAAAAATGCTCGCCGACTTCTTGAGTCAGTAGCTGAACTTGAAAGGGACAAAGGTTCTGAAAGGGAGCTTGTAAATTAAAGCTCATATTTTCAGAAACCGCATGGAACGATTACCTTTACTGGCAGCATACCGACAAAAAAATATTAAAACCTGGAAATAGAGAAACGAGTCCAACAACAACCAAACCATGATCCGCTTCATATTTCCCTGTCATCCAGGAACAATCATCCCTTGACTGTGTACCTTTTCAACCGTTGCTCAATATCCCCGCCCAGCACCTGAACATCATGTGCCGGCACTGCACATTCGGCACAGACCCTCTGCCAGTCCGCGACCGCTTCAGAGACCTCGGCCAGGACCTCCAGGGCCGCCTGCCGCCGCTTGATGCCAAAATACTTTGCCTCGGCCAAGAGAGACTCGCCATCTCGCGGCCTGCTGTCAAGACCGATCTGCAAGACATGCTCCTGATTGAAACCGATGTTCGGCACCAGATCAAAGGCCGGGCTCAGATGCCAGCCCTGATCGTCGTGCAGCATACAGAAATTCTTGAGATGGTCATCGGTGTTCCCGACCAGCACATTGAGCAGCATCTGCCTGTAGAGCATCTGCAAATCGACCTGCGGGGCCGCGGCCACCTGTTTGATGATCTCCGCCAGGTCCCTGTACCCGGCCGTATAGTAACCATCGGCCTTGAGCAGTGACTGCATGCTGATCAGATGGTTGCGGCCGCCGGCCTCATTGATGTCAAAACGCCTGACCAGCAGACACCTGCGGGGTCCCAGCGAGACCAGACGGGTCTGGGCCGCCCTGATCCCTGCCCGACGGGCCATTTCCATCACGGCAGCTTCGAGCGCGACCACATCGAGCTGGTCTCTGACGCTGGCAAATTTGGCCAGCCAGGCGCCGCTGTCATCGACCACAAGCGCCTTGGGTCTGGCCCCGCCCGGAGAACTGCCCGCCTGAAACAGGAGGGCGAACTCATCGTTGGCCGCGGCCTGCGGATCCTGCTCAAATTTTTCGGCCAGAAGGGCAAGCTCTGCCAGGTGGCGGCTGGAGACCCCGGCGGTCTGGGGCGGTGGCTCGTCTCCTGCACTATAGACCAGGGCGCCCAGTCCCTGATCACCAAGGAGCCGCAGAAGATGGGGGACCCGCTGTTCGGTCCGGCCAAGCCGGAAGCGCCGGGCCATGATGGTCCGCCCCCAGTCATCCGGGAGGCTGTCTTCAAAGACACCGTGGACGCCGGAGTGGGGCCGGTCGGCATCAAAGAAGCGGGGCAGCAGGGGCAGATGCAGGGGGTCAAGGGCAAAGGCGCCTGTGCTTTGCAGATAGTCCGGCAGATATCGGAATTGCCCGACCAGGGAGCCCCGTTCATCCGGGTCCTTCACGGCCAGCTCCCCGACCTGCACGGTGCCGCCACCAGGCAGGGTCAACCAGACCTTCAACTGAGTGATCATTTTTTCTCCTGTCGTTTCCTGCCGGCCCGCTGCCGTTGGACTTTCTCCTGGCTCAGCTGGGCGAACAGATCTTCAGGCGGGGCCAGCAGCTCCTCCCATCCGGCAAGTCTGCCCAGCAGACAGCTCGCCTCAAGCCAGTTGCCGATAGGCGTCCCGGGGAAACCCCGTTCCATTTTGCTGTACGACTGCCGGGTCAGCCCCAGCCGCTGCGCAAACAACTCCTGACTCTCATTGCGCTCCAGACGTGCCGCCTTCAGGCGCTGGCCAAGTCCCTGCAACAGGGGTTCAATATCTATATGTTTGTTAATCATAATTAACCTTATACCTAATATATGGGCATTATGTAAACTATTTTTTACATAATAAACCAAAACCCATCGCACAGACACAGGGTTGCCAAGGATCAACACCTTTCCCGGCCAGCCTCCAGAGCCCCTGTCATGCGATCTGCACCATGCGCACCAAAACCGCCTGGGAGGTGACGGAAGGGGCAAACGGAACTGATTTAATACAGTGCCAGCCGGAGAAAGGAGCTGTTCAAGGCGGTGTGAAGGGTGGAGAAATTCTATAAGTGCTCCAATTGAATGACTTCGTGAATCAGTAAATAGATGGATCGGGGTGAGGCCGGGAGGTGTCGCACCATTGGCGTCCGGGTCGGGGGGGTATCTTCCTTAAACAAAAAAAAGGGGGCCGTTCCTATGACTTGGAACGGCCCCCCTTTTTTCAGGCGGTTATCAGGCAGACAGTTTCTACCAGGTGCGAACAGGACCGGTATCGATATGGACAAAATTTGATTTGGGATAATAGCCGACCCCGCCCCGCCGCAGCGACCGGGCGACGTTGCGCAACTCGCGGGTCGAAAGCCCGGGCAGACGAATATCAAGGGCCTGGCCGGTCATGTGATAACTGTGGCGGGCCACCCCACGACTGGTCTTGCGCAGCATGGCATTGGTCTTGGGCGAACGATAGCCGGACAGGACCTCAAAGACATCACTATGATCACAGGCGTACTGAATGTCGGCCAGGGTCTCAATCAGGTCCAGATCGATAGTATGCTGTTCACCGGTCCGGTGGTCTCGAAGAAACTTCTGGACCTGCCCCAGAGAGTTGTCATTCCGCTGACGGCCAAGCCGGGTAAAGAGCTCCAGACGCTCACCCGTATGCGGATTATGGAGGGTAATTGCCTTTTTTCTGGCCCTGAGCTTGGTCTCAATGGTCAACAGACGGCGCTGATCCTGCTTTTTCTTTTCCATCTCTGCCTTGAGCACCGGCACCGCCAGACTCTGCAGCGGGGCAGCTACCCACAAGGCACCAACCAGCTGAGCCGAAACCGTCAGAAAACGGCGCCGACTCAGGCACGACACTCCTTCAAGAGATTCCTTCATAACACAATGACTGATAATGGTAATTCATCGAATGGACATCATTGGCCATCCCCAAAATTCCCGTTTGAATTCTCGATTTCCTTCCCGTTCAGGTTCCCGGTTGGCGACATCACCGGAAACAGGGCCTCAACCAGACGTTGATCACGACCATAAATATCTTTATTTAAATGAAAAGAACCTTCCTTGTCAAGCCATGTTGTCTGATAAGTAATATGAACCGGCAGAGGGTCCGGGGTCGTGATAATCGCATTGCCACCCTGGGCCAGCACCTCCTCGACCCGTTCCCGGTCCCAACCGGTTCGCTCTCCATCCAAAACAAAACCAGCTAGATCAATAGGATAGCTGACACGAACACAGCCATGGCTGAAGCCCCGTTCGGCCCGGTTAAAGAGCTGTCTGGACGGAGTATCATGGAGATAGATATCATAATGGTTGGGAAAAACAAATTTTGCCCGCCCGAGGGCATTCCAGGGTCCGGGGTCCTGACGAAGCTTAAAGCGCACCATTTCCTCGGGTGTGACCTTTTTCCAGTTAATGGCCGTTGAGACCAACTCCCGGGCGTCACGGCCCCAACCTGAAAAAAGACGGATATGACGTTTGTCCAGAATCCTGGCATCCCGCTGCAGTTTTGGCAGATACTCATCGCGGGCAATGGACGGCGGCAGGGTCCAGTAGGGATTCAGCTCCACATACTTGATAGAATCACTGAAAACAGGGGTCTGGTTCTGCTTCTGACCGACGATGACCGCCATGTCCAGTTTGACCTCGCCACCCGCCACGGCCAGCAGATGATAATTGGCAATGTTGACCAGAAGATAGCGTTCGCCCAGTTCATGCTCCTGCCAGCGCCAACGCTCCATGTTCAGGACGATGCGACGAATCACCTCATCCACCGGGATATTCATGGCCAGCCGAGTCTGGTGGCCGACTTCTCCGTCACTGGCCAGCCCGTGCCGCTCCTGGAAACGGCGTACGGCCCGTTCCAGTTTTTTATCAAAATAATTTCCAGGAAAAAGTCCCGCTTCCAGATCAC
Source organism: uncultured Desulfobulbaceae bacterium (assembly GCA_937910875.1). GTDB lineage: Bacteria > Desulfobacterota > Desulfobulbia > Desulfobulbales > Desulfocapsaceae > Desulfatifera. The sequence goes on from CALENA010000053.1 coordinate 67,691, forward strand.
CACTGGCCAGCAGACGGGCTCGCACGGCTGGAATACGCTTGTCCTGATCGTCAGGCCGGATGGTCGGGCCAGCCGGGATCTTGCGCCAGCCTCCCTCGGCCGCCAGCAGCCGATAATGGGCCAACATCTTTTTCAGGCCTTTGTAATAGCGGTGTGGCGGAGACAATGCGTTCAGATAGACCCTCAGGTCAGCCACGGCCAGGACCTCGCTCATCACCGCGACACTGTCAAACTGCTCGTTGCCGGCCTCGGCAAAAAGCGTGGGATCAACAAGCAGGGGCCGAATCCGGCCATAGCGACTATCATGAATATAGTTGAGCAGACCACGGGTCAGCAAGACATCCAGACGGGCCAGAGCCCCGGGATCACGGCCCGACCATTCCTGACCGATCTCCAGAACCCCGTAATCTTCAGGTTCAAGTCCATCTTCTGCGGCCTGTTCCAGGAAAGAGCGGATAACCTGGGCCCGTACGCCTGGACCGTTGGAATCCACCCACAGGGGTTTGGCATCATGCTGATTATAGACCGCGCTGATATGGACGTTCTCCCGGCCCGGCAGGGGCAGCGGCGTCTGGTCAACCAGCGGGAGGATGGTCAGGCGGTTTTCCAGTTCCTGGACCAGGGCAATGCCCAGCTCAGTTCCACTGACAGCTGCCGCCGGTCGAACGACAACGAGCAGGCCGACGCACAACAGACTGAATTGAAAAACAAATTTTGCAATCGACATATATTTTCGTCAAGAAGAAATGATCCGCTCAGGCCAGTTCAGAATGAACCTTAATGCGATCGATCACCATAGCAGAGCGCAAGCCAAACAACAAGAAAGGAAAAAATCCTAATCCCATAAATCTGTGCTGCCGACCCTGATAAACCAATAACAATTTTCACCTACCGGAAGTAGTGTTTTTTTTCAGAGACGGCCATGCATATGGTATGCTTACTGAGAAAAACAGGGCAGCAGGGGAGTCTCTCTCTCTTCATGTCAAGCCATCAGGCCTGGCCGTGCTTGAACATCAGCCATCTTTCCGGTATAAAAAAAGATCAACATGCAATAATACCTTTTTCAGCATCCGCACTATCGAACCAAGGGAGCACTCCATGGGCAAACTGAACGACCTTTTCACAGAGAGCATCAATACCCCTGAGACCTTCTGGGCCGAGGCCGCCCGGGGAATTGAGTGGAACAAGACCTGGGACAAGATCCTGGACAACTCCCGCCCCCCTTTCTCCCAGTGGTTTGCAGGAGCAACGCTCAACACCTGTTACAATGCCGTTGATCGTCATGTGGCTCAGGGCCGTGGCGCCCAGACCGCCATCATCTACGACAGTCCGGTCACAGACACCATCCGCAAAATCAGCTATGCCGAACTCCAGGACCAGGTGGCCCGTTTTGCCGGGGTCCTGCAGGGTCAGGGCGTCAGTAAGGGCGACACGGTAATCATCTACATGCCCATGATCCCGGAGGCGGCCGTGGCCATGCTCGCCTGCGCCCGGATCGGCGCCGTCCATTCCGTGGTCTTCGGCGGATTTGCCGCCAATGAGCTGGCCCTGCGGATTGATCACGCCCAGCCCAAGGTCCTGGTCACCGCCTCAGGCGCCATCGAGGGCAAAAAAATCCTGGCCTATAAACCACTGGTGGACCGGGCCATCGAGCTCTCCAGCCACCAGCCCGAACACTGCATCGTCTTCCAGCGCGACTTTGTCCAGGCCGAACTGCGGCCCGGCCGTGACCTCGACTGGCAGGCACTGGCCTCTGCCGCCAGCCCGGTAGACTGCGTCAGCGTCGCGGCTACCGATCCCCTCTACATCCTCTACACCTCCGGGACCACCGGCATGCCCAAGGGCGTCATGCGCGACAACGGCGGCCACGCCGTGGCCCTGCACTGGTCCATGAAAAACATCTACGATATCGATGCTGGCGACGTCTTCTGGTCGGCCTCGGATGTGGGCTGGGTGGTGGGCCATTCCTACATCGTCTACGGCCCCCTGCTCAAAGGAGCGACCACCATCATATACGAGGGCAAGCCCATCGGCACGCCGGACGCCGGTGCCTTCTGGCGGGTGATCTCCGAACATCGGGTCAAGGCCCTGTTCACCGCGCCCACGGCCTTCCGGGCCATCAAGAAAGAAGATCCCCAGGGCGAGTTGATCAAAAAATATGATCTGAGCTCATTTGAGGCCCTGTATCTGGCCGGAGAACGGCTCGACCCCGACACCTACCACTGGGCCTGCGGGCTGCTGCAGATCCCGGTCATCGACCACTGGTGGCAGACCGAGACCGGCTGGGCCATTGTTGCCAACTGTCGCGGCATCGAAGAGATGCCGGTCAAGGCCGGCTCACCCACTCGTCCGGTCCCGGGCTTTGATGTCCGCGTGCTCGACAACGAGGGCAAAGAGGCCCCCGCCGGCCAGGAGGGCAACATTGTCATCAAACTGCCCCTGCCGCCCGGGACCCTGGCCACCCTGTGGCGGAACGAGGAACGCTTTGTCAAATCCTACATGACCGCCTTCCCCGGCTACTATGAAACCAGCGATGGAGGCTATATCGACAAAGACGGCTATGTCTTTGTCATGGGAAGGATGGACGACGTGATCAACATCGCCGGCCACCGCCTGTCCACCGGGGCCATGGAAGAGGTGATCTCCACCCATCAGGATATTGCCGAATGCGCGGTCATCGGGGTTGATGACCAGCTCAAGGGCCAGCAGCCGGTTGGGCTCTTCGTCCTCAAGGCCGGGGTTGAACGTGACCCCGAGGAGATCAAGACAGAACTGGTCAAGATGGTGCGCGAGGCCATCGGCCCCATTGCCTGTTTTCGCCAGTCCTCACCGGTTGCCCGGCTGCCCAAGACCCGGAGCGGCAAGATCCTGCGCGGGACCATGCGCTCCATCGCCAATGGCAAGGAATACCGGATGCCATCGACCATCGATGATTCGACCTCGCTGGACGAGATCAACACCACCTTGAAAGGAATGGGATATCCCCGGTGACAGGTCTCAGGACACCGGGGACAAAAGAGAAGAAACAGCGGCTGCCCCAGCTGTTTCTTCATCGATTGAGCTCTCAGGAATAATCCATGCATCTCCACGAATATCAGGCCAAAGCGTTGTTCCGTGAAGTTGGCATCCCGGTCCCTGATGGCCAGGTCATTGACGAACCTCGCCAACTGCTGCCGCTCATCGACGAGTTGGGCCTGCCGCTGGTGATCAAGGCCCAGGTTCTGGCCGGGGGCCGGGGCAAGGGCGGCGGCGTCCGTCTGGTTCGGACTGCAAGCGAGGCCCAGGCGGCAGCGACCGAGATCCTGGGCATGGAACTGGTCACGGCCCAGACAGGCGACCAAGGGAAAACCGTGCGCAAGGTCATGGTGGAGCAGGGCATTGATATCACCCGTGAGCTCTACCTTTCCCTGCTCATCGACCGGGACCGGGCAGAGATCGTGATCATTGGCAGCCAGGATGGCGGCATGGCCATCGAGGAAGTGGCCGCCCGCAGCCCGGAGAGGATCATCCGCGTTCAGGTCAATCCCCTGATCGGACTCCAGGGTTATCACCTCCGCCAACTGGCCTTCGGCCTTGAACTCTCCCCGCAACTCAGCCGGGAACTGGCCAGCCTGCTCCAGAAGCTCTATCCCTTTTTCATGACGTACGACTGCAGCCAGCTGGAGATCAATCCACTGGTTGTCACCAGCACAGGCCAGCTCCTGGCCGTGGATGCCAAGGTCGAGATCGACTCCAACAGCCTCTATCGCCACCCGGAACTTGCGGCCCTGGCCGAACCGGACGACCAGGACCCTCTGGAGGCCGAGGCCCGGGCCATCGGCCTTAACTACATCCGCCTGGACGGAACCATCGGCACCATTGTCAACGGGGCCGGTCTGGCCATGGCCACCATGGATTTGATCAAACAGGCCGGGGCCGAACCGGCCAACTTTCTTGATGTGGGCGGCGGCGCCAGCGCCGAGATGATCGAAAAGGGCTTCAGGCTCCTGCTCAGCGACCAGCGGGTCAGGGCCATCTTCATCAACATCTTCGGTGGCATCCTCCGCTGCGATGCCCTGGCCCGGGGCGTGGTCCAGGCAGCCCGAAGCACTGGCCTTACTCTGCCGGTGATCGTCCGCATGGAGGGCACCAATGTGGACGAGGGTCGCCGCATTCTCGCCGAGTCCGGCCTGACCCTGACCATTGTCTCCACCCTCACCGATGCCGTCCGCGAACTGACCAATCTGAAGGACCTGCAATGAAGCATACACAAACCTTTTTTCTGACCTGCCTGATCACCCTGCTCCTGACCCTGCCCCTCCAGGCCCAGGAACCACAGATTATTGCCGACCAGGGCCAGACAGGCGCCCTGCCCGCCCCGAGCCTGGCCGCACTCACTCTGGCTGCGGCCCTGGGCTGTGACGGGGCCCGGCTCGGTCTGGTCTTGAGTCAGGACAATCAGGTCATGGTCCTCTCCACGATCGATCTTGGCGGGATCACCGATGTCGCAACACGTTTTCCTGACCGGGCAAAGACCGAGAACAGCTTCCCGGCCTTTGCCCTTTCCCTGGCCGAACTCCGCCAGCTTGCCTGGCAGAGCGCCCCCCCCTATCACCACGGCCCGATCACCCTGAATGAGGTCCTGGCCCTGCAACGTCTGCTCAAAGACCGCCTGGGCCGAGACCTCATCCTGAACCTGGAGCTGCGTCAGCCCCGGCAGCACCAGCTGGCCGGTCACGACCTCGCCCGGGCCGTGCTCGAGACCATCCGGGCTGCCGGCCACAGCGGACGGGTGGATTCTCTTCGCCTGCAAAGCTATGATCATGAAGAACTCCGCCGCCTGCGCCAGGATCTGCTCCCGGAATACGGGCTGAATCTGGATCTGATCCAGCTCATCGATGACAACGATGGCCAGGAGGCCCAGGTCGAACAATGGGGGGTCTGGCTGCCCTACAACTATGACTGGATGTTGAGCCGCTCCGGCCTGCGTCTGCTGGCCACCCTGGTTCAGGGAATCGGCCTTGACCAGTCCCGGTTGGCTGATGCCTCCGGCACCCCGCTGCCCGGCGACACCCTCGCCGATCTCAAGACCCTGGGGCTCACGCTTCAGGTCCGTGGACTTGACCAGGGACGACTGCCCTCTCATGCCCAGGATCTGACCCAACTGGCCGACCTGTTCACCACTCTGATCCCGGCCGACAGCCTGATCACCGACAACTGCGGGCAGCTGGCCCAGGCCCGGCGCCAGCGCCTCTTGAATCCGCAGACCCAGAACATCAGGCCCCCAATCGATCTCATCCCGGCTCCGGTCCCGTTGCCTGCGCCCTTTCTGCAACGCTGAGCACTGAGCATATGGCCATTTTTGCTGATCATCACACCCGACTCCTGGTCCAGGGCATCACCGGCCGTGAGGGGTCCTTTCACACCCGGCAATGCCGCGACTACGGCAGCAATGTGGTGGCCGGAGTCACTCCGGGCAAGGGGGGCCAGGACCTGGATGGAATCCCGATTTTTAACACCGTGGCCACAGCCAGAACCGCGACCGGGGCCAACGCCTCCATGATCCTGGTTCCGCCCTCCTTTGCCGCCGACGCAATCATGGAGGCCATTGACGCCGGGATTGAATTGATCATCTGCATCACCGAGGGTGTCCCGGTCCTGGATATGCTCCGAATCAAACATTACCTGGCCCTGAAACCCTCCCGGCTCATCGGCCCCAACTGCCCGGGGATCATCAGCCCCGGGGCCTGCAAGATCGGGATCATGCCCGGGGCCATCCACACCCCGGGCGGCCCCATGGGCGTGGTCTCCCGCTCGGGGACACTGACCTATGAAGTGGTGCATCAGCTGAGCCTGGTCGGTCTTGGCCAGTCCAGCTGTATCGGAATCGGCGGCGACCCGATCATCGGTATCACCTTCATCGACTGCCTCCAGGCCTTTGAGGCCGATCCTGAAACCCGGGGCGTGGTTCTGGTGGGTGAGATCGGCGGCAATGCCGAAGAAGAGGCAGCACTCTGGATCAAGGCCCATATGAGCAAGCCGGTGATCGGCTTTATTGCCGGGCTTACGGCCCCACCAGGCCGCCGCATGGGCCATGCCGGGGCCATTGTCAGCCACGGCATGGGCACGGCCGCAGCCAAACTGATAGCCCTGCGCGAGGCCGAAGTCGAGGTCTGCGAACATCTGGGTGAGCTGGGAGAGGTCTGCGCCCGGGTTATGGCCCAGACAGCGATGTAGAGAGGGTTGCGACTGATCGCGATTTTATAATACAGGTTTATGGTGGTGAGCTTGGTTACGGGAGTGAGCTTGGCCCGGTGGGAGCAGGAAGGTCCCTGGCCAGCTACGCTCCGCCCGAAACATGAACGACTTATCAGTCGCCCATGTTTCAGATACGCCGGCCAGGGACCTTCCTGCTCCCACCTCTTTCCATTCCTGGTCGAACAAGTAGATTTATGGTTGGATCAATATGGCCAGCCACAACCAACCGTGAAAGTTCTTTCCTTCGGCATGGCCAATGATGGTCTCCGATGAACTTTCGAATAAAACCCGGCAATCATGCACGCTAACAACTCTTCGAAATTATGAGCACAACCACACCGCACAGAGTCCTGATCGCCAAACCCGGCCTCGACGGCCATGACCGGGGCGCCAAATTCATTGCCCGGGCCCTGCGCGATCATGGCTTTGAGGTGATCTACACCGGTATCCGCCGCAGTCCGGAAGAAATCGCGGCCGCGGCCATCCAGGAAGATGTGGCGGCCATCGGCCTCTCCTCCCTGTCAGGGGCCCATCTCCGCCTCTTTCCAGCAGTCCTGACCGCCCTGAAAAATCAGGGCGCCGGTGACATCCCGGTCCTGGGCGGCGGGGTCATCCCGGATGAAGACATCAAGACCTTGCTGGCTGCCGGCCTGCACGCCATATTCACCCCCGGCACGCCGGCCGCGACCATCATCGAGGCCTTTCGTGCCGCCTGTCAAACAGGGTCCCATTCGGACAGCGACGACTGACCATGAAGACGGACGAGCTCCTGACCGGCTTGCGCAACCGCGATCCCCGGGCCATCGGCCGGATCATCTCCCAGGTGGAGAACAACGGGCCGCAATGCCGGGCCATCCTGGCCGCTCTGGATCCAGCAGCCATGGACAGCACTCTGGTGCTGGGCATCACCGGTCCACCCGGGGCCGGGAAATCAACCCTGACCGGCTGCCTGATCCGTCATCTGCGCGGACAAGGCAGCCGCCTGGGCATCATTGCCGTTGACCCCTCCTCACCCATCAGCGGCGGGGCCCTGCTCGGCGATCGCATCCGGATCATGGATCACGCCCTGGACCCTGACGTGATCGTCCGCTCCATGGCCAGTCGTGGTCGTCTGGGCGGGCTCTGTGCCACGGCCGGGGCTGTCGTCCGTGTCCTGGCCGCGGCAGGCTGCGAAGTGATCCTCATTGAGACCGTGGGCGTCGGCCAGTCGGAAATGGATATCGTCCGCCTGGCCGACCTGACCTTGATGGTCATGGCCCCGGGCTTTGGCGATGACATCCAGGCCATGAAGGCCGGACTCCTGGAGGTGACCGACCTGCTGGTGGCCAACAAGGGTGATCAGCCGGGCAGCGAGGCCCTGTGTCTGGAAATGAGCGCCGCCTTCCGCGACCGCAGCCGGGCCGACGGGATCGAGCGGGTGATCCAGACCGTGGCTGCCCAGAATAAAGGGACAAGCACCCTGATGAACCAGATCAACACCCTCAATGCTCGTCACCTGGAGATCGGCATTCGGGCGACACGACGACAGCAGTCGCAGGAAATCGAGACCCTGGACTGGTGCCTGGAACTCCTTCGGCCCCAGCTCCTTGCGGCCATCCGTGGCCACGAACAACCTCTTGACCCGCGTCTGCGGGCCGAGCAACTCATCACAGACAGGGATCATGACCGACAGCAACAGCCTCAGTGATTGGCAGAAACAGGAGTTGGCCAGCAGCCTCAGCCGTTTCCCCGAACGGAAGAAGACCTTCACCCGCCACGGCGGAGAAGAGATCCAGCGGCTGGCCCTGCCCGAAGAAATAGACGAGGAATACGAGCGACAGCTCGGCTTTCCCGGCCGCTACCCCTTTACCCGCGGGGTCCAGCCCACCATGCACCGGGGCCGCTTATGGACCATGCGCCAGTATGCGGGCTTTTCCACGGCGGCCGAGTCCAATCTGCGCTATCGTTACCTCCTGGAACAGGGAACCACGGGCCTGTCCGTGGCCTTTGATCTGCCCACCCAGATCGGCTACGACTCCGACGACCCCATGGCCCTGGGCGAAGTGGGCAAGGTGGGGGTGGCCATCGACACCCTGGCCGACATGGAAGTCCTGTTTCAGGAAATCCCCCTGGGGGAGATCTCCACCTCCATGACCATCAACTCCCCGGCCATCGTCCTTCTGGCCATGTATATTGTTGTGGCCGAAAAGCAGGGGGTGGCCACAGACCAGCTGCGGGGCACCATCCAGAACGATGTCCTCAAGGAATATGTGGCCCGGGGCACCTACATCTTTCCACCCCGCCCGTCCCTGCGCCTGATCACCAATATCTTCCAGTGGTGCGGCACCCACGCCCCGCTCTTCAACACCATCTCCATCTCGGGCTACCACATCCGCGAGGCCGGGTCCACCGCAGCCCAGGAGGTGGGTCTGACCCTGGCCAACGGCATCACCTATGTCCAGACCGCACTCGACGCCGGACTTGAGCTGGATCAGTTTGCCCGGCGCCTGGCCTTTTTCTTCAACGCCTCCTCCAACCTCCTGGAAGAAGTGGCCAAGTTTCGGGCCGCGCGTCGGCTCTGGGCCCGAATCATGAAAAACCGTTTCGAGGCCAGGAACCCGGCCTCGCAGATGCTTCGCTTTCACTCCCAGACCGCGGGCAGCAGCCTCACGGCCCAGCAGGTGGACAACAACATCGTCCGGGTCACCATTCAGGCCCTGGCCGCAGTCCTGGGCGGGACCCAGAGCCTGCACACCAACTCCCGGGATGAGGCCCTGGGCTTGCCCACCGAAGATTCGGTACGCACTGCACTGCGCACCCAGCAGATCATTGCCCACGAGTCTGGCATCGCCGAAACCATTGACCCCCTGGCTGGATCTTATTATATCGAGCAGCTCACCGATCAGATTGAGCTGGAGGCCGAGGAACTGATCGCCACCATTGAAGAGGCAGGTGGGGTGGTCGCGGCCATTGAAAACGGTCTGATCCAGCGCCGGATCGAGGAGAGCGCCTACCAGTACCAGCTGGAAGTGGAACAGGGCGAACGGGTCATTGTCGGGGTCAACAAATTTCAGGAGAGCGCGGAAGAACGACCGCCCCTGCACCGGGTCGACCCGGCCGTGGAAGACGAGCAGGTCGGACGGCTGGCCGCGGTCCGGGCTGGCCGCGACAACGTAGAGGTAGACCGACTGCTGGCCGAACTGAAGATGGCCGCCCAGTCGGGAGAGGACAATCTGATGGAACCGATCCTGGCCGCGGTCCGGGCCTACGCCTCACTGGGCGAGATCTGCCTGGTCCTGCGTGAAGTCTTTGGTGAATACCGGGATTAGTTGACAGAAATAGAATTAATTATCGGGATGTTTAAATAGGGGGTTATGGCGGTGGGCTTGGCCCGGCAGGCACAGGAAGCGAGGACGTCTGCAGGGCCTGATTCGCCCGAGACCCTAACTCTGAACCATATGCCTACACCCAAGGCCACTGACAGGACCCACAACTCCAACCCTGACAGATTGAGAAAAATCAGCAAAATTCACCCAACACAATTATGTTACAAAAAATCGATCACCTGGGCATTGCCGTCCACTCCATCGCCACGGCCCGCCTCTTTTATGAGCAGGTTCTGGGCCTGACCTGCGAGCATGAGGAAGAGGTGGCCAGCCAGCAGGTCAAGACCGCCTTTTTTACGGTGGGCGAGACCCACATCGAGTTGCTGGAACCCACCAGCCCCGAGAGCCCTGTTGCCAAGTTTTTGGCCAGCCGGGGTGAGGGGATCCATCATGTGGCCTATGCCTGCGACGACCTTGCAGGCCAGCTGGTCCAGGCCAGAGAGGCCGGCTGCCGCCTGATCCATGAAACCCCGATCGTCGGGGCCGGCAACAAACAGATCGCCTTTCTCCACCCCAAGTCCAGCCACGGTGTGCTCACCGAACTCTGCAGCGGAGAAGCCTGATGAACAGACATCTTGACCAGTTAATGAAACTGCGCGACGAGGCCCGCCTGGGTGGCGGCCAGGAACGCATCGACAAGATCCACAGCCAGGGGCGGATGACCGCCCGCGAACGGATCGACCTCCTCCTGGACCCCGGCTCCTTCGAGGAATTCGACATGTTCGTGACCCACCGCAGCCACGACTTCGGCATGGCAGACAAGGTCTACCCCGGAGACGGCGTGGTCACCGGCTACGGCACGGTGAACGGCCGCCTGGTCTATGTCTATGCCCAGGACCCCACCATCCTCGGCGGCTCTCTCTCCGAGACCATGGCCGAAAAGATCTGCAAAGTCATGGACCTGGCCATCAAAAACGGGGCGCCGGTCATCGGGCTCAACGACTCGGGCGGCGCCCGAATCCAGGAGGGAATCGAGAGTCTGGCCGGATATTCCGATATCTTTCTGCGCAACGTCAAAGCCTCGGGCGTGGTCCCGCAGATCTCGGCCATCTTCGGTCCCTGCGCCGGGGGGGCGGTCTACTCACCGGCACTGACCGACTTTATCATCATGGTCCGCACCTTTTCCTACATGTTCCTCACCGGACCCAAGGTGGTCAAATCCGTGACCCATGAGGATGTCACCGTCGAGGAACTGGGCGGTGCCGACATGCACGCCTCCCGCAGCGGGGTGGCCGACTACGCCGCGGAATCAGGGGTGGAGGCCGTCCTCTATGTCAAGCGCCTGCTCTCCTTTCTCCCCCAGAATAACGTTGAGACCCCGGCCCTGGTCCCCACTCTCGACCCCCCGGACCGCCGTGCCGAAGAGCTCAATGCGCTCATCCCGAGCAACACCCATCAGGCCTACGACATGAAGGAGGTCATCCTCCAGACCGTTGATGACCACGATTTCTTCGAGATCAAGCCAGATTTTGCCCCCAATATCATTATCGGTTATGGCCGCTACAACGGGCGCACCGTCGGGATCGTCGCCAACCAGCCGTCCTCCCTCTCCGGGGTCCTGGACATCAACTCCTCGATCAAGGCGGCCCGTTTTGTTCGTTTCTGCGACTGCTTCAACATCCCGGTGGTGACCTTTGTCGATGTCCCCGGCTTCCTACCCGGGACCGCCCAGGAATACGGCGGGGCCATCCGACACGGGGCCAAGCTTCTCTTTGCCTATGCCGAAGCTACCATTCCCAAGGTGACGGTGATCACCCGCAAGGCCTACGGCGGCGCTTACTGCGTCATGTCATCCAAACACCTGCGCGGCGATATCAACTTTGCCTGGCCCTGCGCCGAAATCGCTGTCATGGGCGCCAAGGGAGCCGTCGAGATCCTTTACGGCCGTGAGGCGCGGCTCAGCGCCGATCCTGTGGCCTTTCTCCTGGAAAAAGAGGAGGAATACCAGAATGCCGTGGCCAACCCCTATGTGGCGGCCCGGCGCGGATATGTGGATGACATCATTGAACCGTCCAGGACCCGTTTCAGGATCATCAAGTCACTGGAGATGCTGCGCAACAAGCATGACTCCAACCCCATGAAAAAACACGGCAATATCCCGCTGTAGAACGGAAACAACGACCATGAATTTCCTGCAAACAGGCCTTGCCGCCCTCAACGAACCCGGTTTCAACGCCCTGACCTTTTCCCTCTTCGGGATGGGGCTGGTCTTCGCCGGTCTGGTGGTCATCAGCCTGTACATAACGCTTCTGCCCAAACTCCTGCACCTGTCCCGGACCCGGCCCAGAAAAAAAACCGGCCCGATCCCCCCGGCCACACCAGACCACGACCCGGAGATCCTGCTGGCCATTGCCACGGCCCTGCATTTGCAGAGCAACTTCCCTGATGAAAACTCACGATTGACCTGGAAGAGCCATGGCGATCTTGAATCGCCGTGGCTGGTCTCCAAACGCATGCACACCCTGGCCCAGCGTAAACTTCAATCCAGCCCGTGGAGACAGGGATGAAACAATACAGACTCACCATCAACCAGACCCCATACACCGTCCGTATCCTCGAAGTCCATGATGATCGGGTAGTGGCCGAGGTCAACGGCTGTGAACATGTGGTCGGCATCGAGGCCATCGAAAATGTCGGGCTCGCGACAAACGCCCAGGCACCTGCCCAGCCCGGACACACGGCAGCCCCGCCCGCCAGTTCCTCTCAGACGCCTACCGGACCCTCATCGGTCTCCCTTCCTGATGCGCCAGGGACGGTGACGACCCCCATGCCCGGACAGATCATCGCCCTCCATGTCAACCAGGGCGATCGGGTGAAAAAAGGCCAGAAACTCCTGATCCTTGAGGCCATGAAACTGGAAAACGTGATCACGGCCACGGGTGACGGGGCCGTGACCGAAATCCTGGTGGCCGAAGGTGACGTGGTCTCCCAGGGTCAGCCCCTGCTGATCCTGAGCTGAACAAGAAGGAGAGAAGACGTGGACCTGACCATCTTTCTGCACAACTCCGGCTTCTACCACCTGGAGTGGACCAACCTGGTGATGATCTGTGTGGGTGTTCTGTTCATCTACCTGGCGGTCACCAAGGACTACGAGCCCCTGCTCCTGGTCCCCATCGGTTTTGGCATGGTGGTCGGCAATATCCCGCCGATCACCGGGATGCCGCTTTCGGTCTATGCCGAGGGCTCGGTCTTTTATTACATCTACCTGGGGGTGATGAAGGGGATTTATCCCCCTCTGATCTTCCTGGGGATCGGGGCCATGACCGATTTTTCGACCATGCTCTCCAATCCCAAGCTGACCTTATTGGGGGCAGCGGCCCAGATCGGTGTTTTCCTTACCTTTATCGGGGCCTTGATCCTGGGTTTCACCAAGGCCGAGGCCGGAGCGATCGGGATCATCGGCGGGGCTGACGGCCCCACGGCCATCTTTCTCTCTTCAATGCTGGCCCCGCAACTCCTGGGGCCCATCGCCATTGCCGCCTATTCTTACATGGCCCTGGTCCCGGTGATCCAGCCGCCGATCATGTATCTGCTGACCACCAAGGCGGAACGGCGCATCCACATGAAACCGCCGCGTCTGGTCTCCAAACGGGAGAAGATCATCTTCCCCATCGTCGCCTTTCTGATCTGCGCCCTGATCGCCCCTGGCTCCATGACCCTGCTGGGCATGCTCTTCTTCGGCAACCTGCTCAAAGAATCCATGGTCACGGAACGGCTGGCCAATACCGCCCGCAACGCCCTGATCGATACGGTCACCATCCTCCTCGGGTTTTCCGTGGGGGCCTCAACCCAGGCCCAGACCTTTCTCACTCCGCAGTCAATCCTGATCTTCGGACTTGGGGCGGTCTCATTCATCATCGCCACCATGGGGGGAATCCTCTTTGCCAAGCTGATGAATCTCTTTCTCAAGGACAAGATCAATCCCCTGCTCGGTGCGGCCGGGGTCTCGGCCGTCCCCGACTCGGCCCGGGTCGTCCATGCAGTGGGACTCAAGTCGGATCCCACCAACTTTCTGCTCATGCATGCCATGGCCCCCAACGTCGCCGGAGTAATCGGCTCAGCCATTGCTGCAGGTGTCCTCTGGTCAGCCCTGGGGGGTTTCTAGTTCATTGAAAGAAAGGGATTTTCTAAAAGTCGTTACTGACTGCGAAAACGCCAGAACATAACCGGCAGAACCTGCCGTGGTTTCCCATTGTTTCCATCATCAACCGAACATTGCGAGAGAAAGCCTTTCATCAGCCATCTTCTCAATGCACTGAACAGAGAAAATAGGGGACAGACCACGATATTTCCTTGGTATTCGCCTCCTGGGCCTAGCCGCCCTGGTGCCGGTAATTGAAGAGATCTTCTGGCGCTATTTTCTGCTGAGAAGGATGATTTCGCCGAAATGGCAGGAGCAGAAACCGATTGTTTTTACGCTGAAATCATTCCTGTGAGTGACCCTGCTTTTCACCCTGTCCGAACCGGATTGTTTGTTTGTGTGTCAAATAATACCGTGGTCTGTCCCCTATTTATCTGCTATTTATCCTCTATTTATCCTGCCCAAAACCCCTCCTTTTCCCCCTCCGTTTAAAGAATACTCTTCAGCCATTGCTGAATAGTCTCTAAATCAGCGCCCACTTCCCCCTGTCCAAACAAGTCAACATACTGATATCATAGCGTATCAACATCATGGCACATTCCTTGCTTATGGATGCCAGGTCAATCATGACCTGCGAATCGGAGACAAGAAATGAAACGAACACCCTGCCTGCGGGCCGTGCTTGCCCTGACCATTCTGTTTGCACCTGTGGCCATTTCTGCCGGTGAAAACATCCCACCCTCCCCCCTGCTGGAGCAATTGATTGAGATTGCCCTGACAGAGAATTCCGGGCTCAAGGCCTCGGAAAATCGCCTGCAGATTTTTGAAAACAAGATCCCGCCGGCCGGTTCCTTTAACGACCCGACTCTTTCCTTTGGCCTCAGCAACTATCCGGTGGACACCCTCAATGACAATCAGACACCCATGACCGGTAAAAGCATCAAACTCTCCCAGGCCTTTCCATTTCCAGGGAAACTCGCAGCCCGAGAAATGGCCGCGGAGCAACAGGCACAGTGGTACCAGGGCATGCTTGCGGACAACAGACTGCAGGTCATCCGCAAGATCAAAGAGAGTTACTATTCTCTGTACTCTCTGAACAAGGCCATCCTGATCACGGAAAAAAATATCAGTCTCTTAAAAGACTTCATCCGTCTGACAGAGACCAGTTATGAAACAGGAAAGGGCCTTCAGCAGGATGTGCTCAGGGCTCAGATGGAACACGCGGTCCTGATCGACCGGCTCTATACTTTCAGACAGCAACACCAGTCAGCCCTGGCCGAGATGGAACGTACCCTGAACCAGTCGCTGCCCTTTTCATTAAGCGACCTCCCTGATTTCAATTTTCCAGACCTGCCACCCTCTTCAGCCGATCTGGAGCAGACAGCCGAGGAAAACAGGCCTCTGCTCTCCTCATATCAGGCCGTGATCAGGCAATATCAGGCCCAGAAAGAACTGGCCAAACTCGATTTCAACCCGGACCTGAAAGTGGGGCTGGCTTACACCTTCAGGGAACGAACAGCGGCCGACAGAGGCACTGATTTTGTCGGCATTGAACTGGGCATGGACCTGCCCGTCTACAGGGCCAAGCGAAACGCCGCCGTGGCCGAGGCAGAGGCAGGCAGAAGGATGGCCATTGAACAGTACAGAGACATCCAGACAACAATTCTCTTCAACATCCATGACGAATACAGCCGGCTGGAGAAGGCGTACGCTCAGTTCAATCTCTATAAAAGCGGAATCCTCCCCCTGGCCCGGCAGAATTTTGAAGCGGTCCTGAGCGGTTACCAGGTGGGGAAGAACAGCTTTCTGGCCCTGCTGGAGAGTCAGAAGGCCGTCAACAATTACGAAATGGAATATTACAGAGCCCTGGCAGAAGGCCAGCGTTCCTGGGCCAGGCTTGAGGCAGAAACCGGGATGGCCCTGAGCACATCCCCGGTACAACAGGAATCAAACGCCTTGGATCAGATCCAAAACTGAGCAACATGGCTGGACCAAATGGCCAGCCATAACAAACCATGAAATTTCATCACTTCGGCATAGCCTGTCATGCTCTTCGATGAACTTTTGGATAAAGGAAAACAGATATGCCAAACAATGCCACTTGGTCTCTCACGCTTCTCCTCACCGTCATGCAGGTTCTCGTCTTCCCTGTCTTTCACTTTGAACAGAACAGCAAGGGCCTGCATCTGGACTGGTTCGGGGAACTCTCGGTCGCCCATGCGGACAACCATCAGTATACCTGCAGCATGCATCCCTTTGTCCTCCAGGATGAACCGGGCAACTGCCCGATCTGTGGCATGACCCTTGTTCCGGTGAGGTCTGATCTCTCCGGTCCCTCAAACAGCAAGGCGATTTCCATAGATCCCGTCACCCAGCAGAACATGGGAATCCGTTCCGCCACTGTGGGCAGGCGCAGCCTGCACAGAACCATTCGCACTGTGGGCCTGGTCGGTTATGAGGAATCGCGCCAGTATTCTGTGAACTCAAAGACTGACGGCTGGATAGAACGATTATACGTCAATGAAACCGGTAAGTTTGTAAAAAAAGGTGAGCCTCTGCTGGAAATTTACAGCCCGGAGTTGATCGCCGCCCAGGAGGAATTTCTGCTCTCTCTGCGCAACAGCACCGCCCTCAAGAACAACACCATTCCAGACATGAGCGCAAGCGCGGACCGGCTCCTTGAATCATCCCGGAAACGGCTCCGCTACTGGGATATCAGCGAGCAACAGATCAACCGGCTCGCCCAGAGCGGCGAGGTCCTGAAGACCCTTGTACTGCATGCGACTTATGACGGCATTATCACCCAGAAAAAAGTAGTGCAGGGCATGTTTGTGAAAGCAGGTATGGAACTCATCCAGGTCTCAGACATCTCAAGTGTCTGGGTCTATGCCGATATTTATGAAAATGAACTGCCCTGGGCAAAGGCGGGACAAAAGGCCAAGGTTTTTCTGCCCTACTTGAGTGAGCCCATCCAGGGTTCGGTGAGCACCGTTTATCCCTATGTCGACCCCAAAACCCGCACCATCAAGGTGCGAATCGATCTGGCCAATAACAACCTTGAACTGAGGCCGGACATGTATGTCAGTGTTTACCTGGAGGCGCACGCTGTACAGGATGTCCTGGCCATTCCCATGGAAGCCGTGATCAATTCAGGCAACACAAAAAGAGTTTTCCTGGCCCTGGCCGACGGAAAATTTGAACCACGGGAGGTTGAGCTTGGTCTGCAGGGCGATAAAGGCTTTGTCGAGATCATCAGTGGTCTTGCTGAAAACGACCAGGTCGTCATCTCGGCCCAGTTCCTTCTGGACTCTGAAAGCACCACCCGGGAGGCCATTCAAAAAATGTGGAAACCAAAAACCATCACGCCTCCTGCCACCCAGGATGCACAAGGGGCAAACGCTGATCCGATCAAAAACGACAGCAAGGGCTCCCTGGAAGAATTATTCAAGTAATCCCAGTGGATGCCACGATCAATCAAACCAGCAAGGCTGAACCATATTGGCCAGTCACAACCAACCATGAACGTTCACAATTTCGACATGGCCAGTCATGGTCTTCGATGAACTTTCAGATAAACAGGCAGCTACATAAAGGCATACATCCATGCTCGAGAAAATAATTGACTGGTCTGTCCACAACAAGTTCATGGTCGTCCTGCTGACAGGATTCATGATCCTGGCCGGAGGCTATTCCCTGAAAAACACACCCATTGATGCCATCCCCGATCTTTCTGATGTGCAGGTGATTATCTTCACCGAATTTCCCGGCCAGGCCCCTCAGGTTGTGGAAGATCAGGTGACATATCCCCTCACCACCCAGATGCTGGCCGTCCCCCAGGCAAAAGTCGTCCGCGGATATTCTTTTTTCGGATATTCCTTTGTCTATGTCATCTTTGAAGACGGTACCGACATCTACTGGGCACGCTCCAGGGTTCTGGAATATCTCAACTATGCCAGCGGCAAACTCCCCCGTGGAGTCACGCCAAGTCTTGGTCCTGATGCAACCGGCGTCGGCTGGGTTTATGAATATGTCCTGGAAAGCAACAAGCACGATCTGCAACAGCTTCGCTCCATTCAGGACTGGTATCTGCGGTATGAGCTGGCGGCGGTCAAGGGCGTCTCAGAAGTTGCCAGTATCGGCGGGTATGTCAAGCAGTATCAGGTGGAAGTTGACCCCAATCGCCTCCTGGCCTACCACATCACCATTCCCCAGATCCGCAAGGCCATTCAGCAGAGCAATAATGATGTCGGCGGTCGTCTGATTGAAATGGGTGAAACCGAATTCATGGTGCGCGGTCTCGGCTACTTGCAGTCAACCAGTGATATTGAGCAGGTTGTTGTCAGCACTGACCAGAAGGGAACACCCATTCTGATCAAAGACCTGGCACAGGTGACCCTGGGACCGGAATTGAGACGAGGTGTCGCCGAACTCGACGGCAAAGGTGAGACCGTGGGCGGTATCGTGGTCATGCGTTATGGCGAAAATGCCCTGACTGTCATCAAGGACGTCCAGGCCAAGCTGGAGTCTCTCAAAAGCGGGCTACCCGATGGGGTACGGATAAAAGCAGTATATGACCGCTCAGGTCTCATCGAAAGGGCCGTGGATACCCTGAAGGAAAAACTGATTGAGGAAAGCATTGTCGTGGCCATTGTGACGGCTCTCTTTCTCTATCATCTACCCAGCGCCCTGGTGGCGATCGTGACCATTCCGATCGCCATTCTCATGGCCTTCAGCATCATGCATGCCCAGGGGATCAACGCCAACATCATGAGCCTGGGAGGGATCGCCATTGCCATCGGGGCCATGGTCGATGCGGCAATCATCATGATTGAAAATGCCCATAAACACCTGGAGCGGGACCGGGACAAAAAACCGCATGCGGAAATCTTGCTGGCCTCGGCCAAGGAGGTCGGCCCCACCCTGTTTTTTTCCCTGCTGGTGATCACCGTCTCCTTTCTGCCCGTTTTCACCCTTCAGGAACAGTCGGGTCGTCTGTTCAAACCGCTGGCATTCACCAAAACCTATGCCATGGCTGCAGCCGCCCTGCTGTCCATTACCCTGGTGCCAGTGCTCATGAGCTGGTTCATCCGGGGCAAGATCAAACCCGAGGAAGAAAATCCTATCAATCGTCTCCTGATCCGCATCTACCATCCGGTCGTTGATTTTGTCCTGAACTGGCGAAAGGCAACCCTGCTGCTGACAACCATCCTGATTCTTTCCATCGCCTGGCCATTGAGCAAGATGGGTTCCGAGTTCATGCCACCGTTGAACGAGGGTGATCTTCTCTATATGCCCACAACAAAGCCTGGTATTTCCATCACCAAGGCCAAGGAGCTCTTGCAGCAGACCGATCGCATTATTGCAACGTTCCCTGAAGTGGAACGAGTCTTTGGAAAAATCGGCCGGGCAGAGACAGCAACAGACCCGGCCCCGCTCTCCATGGTCGAAACAACCATTCTGCTCAAACCGGAAGACGAATGGCGCAAGGTCCCGGCCAAACGATTTTTCAGCGGCTGGCCACCCTGGATCAAGACGCCACTGGCAAGAGTCTTTCCGGAAGAAAAAAGCATCACCGCAGAACAGCTGATAGAACAGCTCAACGATGCCATTCAATTTCCCGGGCTCACCAACGCCTGGACCATGCCCATCAAGACACGAATAGACATGCTGTCCACGGGTATCAAGACTCCTGTGGGCATCAAGGTCATGGGTGATGATCTGACTGTGCTGAACCAAATCGGAGAGGAGATAGAGGCACTGGTCAGCACCTTACCTGGCACCTTGAGTGCCTATTCCGAACGGGTAACAGGGGGGAATTATCTTGATTTCAATATCGATCGGGCAGCTGCGGCCCGCTACGGCCTCACCGTGGGAGAGATTCAGGATGTCATCCAATCCGCCATCGGCGGCATGAACGTGACCCAGACCGTGGAAGGATTGGAACGCTATCCGGTCAACATTCGGTATCTGCAGGATTACAGAAATGATTTGCCGGCCCTGCACCGCGTCCTGGTGCCATTACGGGACGGAACCCACATCCCCATTTTCCAGGTGGCCACCATAACCACCACCAAGGGGCCACCGGCAATCAAGAGCGAGAATGCCCGCCGGACGGCCTGGGTCTATGTTGATATCAAGGGAATTGACATTGGTACCTATGTCAAAAATGCACAGGCCGCAGTGGGCCAGGCGATCAAATTACCTGCGGGCTACTCAATCATCTGGAGCGGTCAGTTTGAGTATATGGAGGCCGCCAAAAAACGATTGATGCTGGTCATCCCTCTGACCATCGTCATCATTTTTGTCATCATCTATATGAGCACAAAATCACTGATCAAGACGGCCATTGTTTTTCTGGCTGTACCATTTTCACTGGTGGGGGCATTCTGGTTTCTCTACCTGCTGGGATATCACACCTCGGTCGCCGTCTGGGTGGGCATCATCGCCCTGGCCGGGCTGGATGCCGAAACAGGAGTGGTCATGCTGCTCTATCTTGATATTTCCCACAAGATCTGGAGAGACAATGGCCGCTTGCACACCAAGGGCGACCTGGTGCAAGCCATTCACCATGGGGCGGTCAAACGGATACGCCCTAAGATCATGACGATATCAGTCATCATCGCGGGCCTGCTCCCGATCATGTGGAGCCATGGCGCAGGCGCCGATGTCATGAAACGAATTGCCGCACCCATGGTGGGCGGTGTCGTGACCTCGGGCATGATGGAACTGCTCGTCTATCCGGTGATCTTTTTCATCTGGCGTGCCCGCAAACTGAAGCCCAGCATGACGCCGACGTCACTGAAGGAAATCGCCGGGACATAAAACATAACTTTTCCCAGGCAGCGCGGAATAGTCCGCAATCACGTACAATAATGAGGATATAAAAATGAGGAAAAAACAAACGGTTCTGGCTGGTCTTCTCGTTCTTTTTGGTTTTGCAGCAAGTGCCGGAGCCATGGACATACACTCGTACCATGGAACAGCTCAACAGGAGAGCACAACCACAGACAGTGAGCAGGTCATGCTTGAGAACAACACCAGCAATGGAGTCATGGCCATGGCTCATCTACAGGATATCACCAAAAAAATGGTTAAGTACAACCAGGACAAGACCCATCACCTGATGATCATGTTCAAGGATGCGTCCTCTGAAACTATTTTTGATTCAGGCCTGGTTGCCGTGAAGGTCATCGACCCGGCCGGCACCGAATCTCCAGCCGTAAAAATGCTGGGCATGGATGGAAGCTTTGGGGCCGATCTTGTACTGGCCCAGAAAGGAAAATATACCTTTGAAGTGGGGACAAAACTGGGTGACAACACAACACGTCAGTTCCGTTTTCAACACACCATGAATTAAACCAACCAGCAGAGCTGGACCAGATTGGCCCGCCACAACCAACCATGAACGTTTATTCCTACGACATGGCCAATGATGGTCTCCCATGAACTTTCGGATAAACTGACAAGGCCTTCTCTGTGAAAGAGGAGGCCTTATCAGCCAGAAACAAGGAACATTCCACCTCCTGCTCCTGAGAGAAATGCACCAAAAGGTGCGTGACCTATTTCTGCCGCAAGATATCGCGGATCTCTGTCAGAAGCATTTCTTCCTTTGAAGGGGCGGGGGGAGGCGGTGGAGCTGCTGCTGCCTCTTCCTGTTTCTTTAAGGAGTTCATTGCCTTGATCACCATGAAAATGGCAAGGGCAATGATGACAAAATCAAGAACGGTTTGAATGAATTTACCATAATTTATGGTGACAGCGGCCGCGCCATCCACGGCCACCTTCAGGGTCATTGCAAGGTCTGAGAAATCAACACCGCCAATCAGCAGACCTATGGGCGGCATGATCACATCGGCGACAAAGGAAGATACTATTTTCCCGAAAGCCCCGCCGATAATGATACCCACGGCCATGTCCATCACATTCCCGCGCATTGCAAACTTCTTGAATTCCTGCATCATACCCATTGATTTTCCTCCCTGAGGATTAAAGTGCTTTCCAGTACACCGAGTATAAACTAGCGCCATTCTGGTCTGTTCCCTATTCATTGACGGCGTTATGATCAGATGGTAAAAACAAGAAAGTAGTGAATTTTACGGCCGCTTTATTACACTAAGGGAAAGGGAATAGAGGATATCCCCATTGCCGCCCTTTGCTTCCAAAGTTTAATGTGAATCCATGCGTTATTTTATATGGGGGTTTTTCTGGATAGCAGTATATCTTGGCCTGGCCTTGTCCCCCTGCCTGATTCTGCTGCATGGTGATATGCCTGGCGGCTACGGTTTCTGGTGGGACTTTTCCATGGCACTGGGCTTTGCTGCTGCATCAATGATTGCCCTGATGTTTTTCCTGACAGCCCGGTTCAAGCGGGCAGCCCTGCCGTTTGGCGTTGATATTGTCTATTATTTTCACAAATATATATCCCTGCTGCTCTTCCTGTTTGCTGCTACGCATACGATAATTCTTCTGGTAACTGAGCCGGTTGTTTGGGTAATGCTCAGACCTGAACAGCTCAACAGGTATATGGCAGCGGGTATCGTTTCCCTTTTCATACTCGCGCTTATTGTTTTTTCGTCTCTGTTGCGGAAGCAGCTTCAGATACATTATGAAAACTGGCGCCTGGTTCATGCTCTTTTTGCTGTTGCCGCTTTTATCCTCGCCTTGGTTCATATTGAAGGTGTCGGATACTATGTAGCTACACCGGCCAAACGCATAATATGGGGAACGATTATGGGGTGCTGGCTGCTCCTTCTTCTTTATGTCCGCCTTGTCAAACCTGCCTTGCTTCTCCGTACCCCCTATAGAGTAAAAGAAGTTATACCTGAAAAAGGCAATGCTTATACCTTGGTCATCGTCCCTGATCAGCATCAGGGGATTGATTTCCAGCCCGGCCAGTTTGCCTGGCTTAGCATGTATCATTCACCATTCAGTATGAAAGAACATCCCTTTTCTATTTCATCCAACCCGGAACAAAAAAACGAACTTCATTTTACTATCAAGGAATTGGGCGATTTTACCAGGCGAATAAAATATGCTACTCCAGGGGAGGCAGTTTATATTGACGGCCCGTACGGATCATTCAGCATAGACAGACATCCATCAGCACCTGGGTATGTGTTTATTGCCGGAGGTATCGGCATCGCACCGGTCAGGAGTATGCTTTGCAGCCTGAAAGAGAGGAATGATGGCCGGAACCATATTTTGTTTTTCGCCGGCAGTACTATGGAAAAATTGACTTTTCATAACGAACTTGATGCCCTGCAGGATGAAATGAATTTGAAGATTATATACCTGCTGGAACATCCTCCTGTAGATTGGTCGGGAGAGTCAGGTTTTTTAAGCATAAACATATTAGAACGTCACCTGCCGAGAAATTACCAGGAACTTGAGTACTTTATCTGTGGGCCTGTGCCGATGATTCATCTGGCTGAAAAGGAACTGCATACAATCGGAGTGCCCCTGCACCATTTGCACTCAGAACTGTTTGATTTTGTCTGATAGGACGATTACGCCATGCGCCTTATGCTTGCGAAAACTCTTGTTGCATTGACCGGTGTGATGATAATTGCTGTTGCTCTGGTCTTTGCCATCGTCCAGAACAGTTGACCAGATTCTGCCGACAAATTGGCTAAATAGGGGACAGGCTCTCAACAGACGGAAGTCGAAAGTCAAGACGAAGGCAACTCCCAGTTAATTGGCGATTTGGACTGATCCTGCAAATATGCATTTGCTTTGGAAAAATGCTTATTACCAAAAAAACCTCGATGCGCAGATAAAGGGGACGGGTGAACCGACTGCAGTACCAGGTGACGCTTTTTGTCAATAATCGCACCTTTTTTTTGGGCATAACTGCCCCATAAGAAAAACACCAGCCCGGAATGTTCTCTGTTCAGCGTTTCAATAATAGAATCAGTGAAATGTTCCCACCCCTTTCCCTGATGAGAAGCCGCCCTGTTCTTTTCCACAGTCAACACACTGTTTAACAGAAGTACTCCCTGTTCTGCCCAGCTGTTGAGACATCCATGTCGGCTCGGAGCAATTCCAAGATCCGTGTGGATTTCTTTGAAAATATTTTTAAGAGATGGCGGAAGTGGTACCCCCGGCATCACTGAAAAACACAAGCCGTGTGCCTGTCCCGGACCGTGATATGGGTCCTGCCCGATTATCACAACTTTCACTTCCTCAAAAGGAGTCAGGTTCATGGCATTAAAGATGTTTTTTCCTTCCGGGTAAATGATCTTTCCGGCCCGTTTCTCCTGGATCAGGAACTGTCTGAGGTTTTGCATATACTTTTTTTCAAATTCACCTCCGATCCGACTCTTCCAGGAAGTTCTCAACTGAACACGATCTTGTATCTCAGACATTGCCCACACCTCATAAATAGG
>CALENA010000054.1 GCA_937910875.1 uncultured Desulfobulbaceae bacterium
ATTCCAAGAAAAGAGAGAACCCCAACCATGAAACTCGCCGTTCTGAAGGAAAGTGAAGAGGGAGAGAACCGGGTCGCTGTCATACCAGACTCCATTAAGCGATTAAACACAAATGGCTTTGAGGTCCTGATCGAATCAGGCGCAGGCCTTGCCGCCGGACACAGCGATCAGGACTACCAGGCCAAAGGCGCCACCATCGTTGCCACGGCCCAGGAACTCATGGCCCAGGCTGACTGTGTGGTCAAGGTGCGGCCACCAACCCTTGATGAGGCCACGCAGCTCAAAGACGGCTCGACCCTGGTGTCCATCCTCCAGTCGGTGATGCGCCACGATCTGGTCAAGATCCTGATGGAGAAGAAGATCACCTCCTTCGGGCTCGATGTCATCCCCCGCACCTCTCTGGCCCAGTCAATGGATGTCCTCAGTTCCATGAGCACCATTGCCGGGTACAAATCAGTGCTTCTGGCCGCCGATACCATCAACAAGTTCTTCCCCATGCTCATGACAGCGGCAGGGACCGTGGCCCCGGCCAAGGTTCTGGTTCTGGGCGCCGGAGTGGCCGGGCTCATGGCCTGTGCCACGGCCAAACGCCTGGGCGGGGTGGTCGAGGCCTTTGACGTTCGGCCCGAGGTCAAGGAACAGGTCCACTCGGTGGGCGCCAAGTTTGTCGAAGTCCCGATCAAGGAAGATGGCTCCGGCAGCGGCGGTTATGCCAAGGAGATGTCAGACGAGTACAAGAAGAAACAGGGGGAGTTGATCTCCAAACACATCGCAAAGTCTGACGTAGTCATCCCCACCGCCCTGATCCCAGGACGCAAGGCCCCGATCCTGATCAGCGAGGAACAGGTCAAGAGCATGAAACCCGGCTCGATCATTGTTGATCTGGCCGCTGAAATGGGCGGCAACTGTGCCTTGACCCAGCCAGGCAAGACCATCACTGTCCATGGGGTCACGATCATCGGTCACGCCAATCTGCCCTCAACCATGTCCTTTCATGCCAGTCAGATGTTCTCGAAGAATGTCGAAAAATTCCTCTTTCACCTTTGTGACGAGAACGGATTTAAGATGGACATGGAAGATGTCATCACCAGCGGCTCACTGGTCACCCGCGACGGGGCCGTGATCCACGAGCTGACCAAAAAACTCATGGACGCCTAAGGAGAACCTATGGATACCGGAACAATTATTGTTGGACTCACCATCTTTGTTTTGGCCTGCTTTGCCGGGGCCGAACTGATCTCCAGGGTGCCGCAGACCCTGCACACCCCGCTGATGTCGGCCTCAAACGCCATCTCAGGCATTGCCATCCTCGGCGCTCTGCTGGCCGCCGGCAGCCCCGAGAGCTTTAATTCGGTCTCACTCATCGGCTTTCTCGCAGTCATCTTTGCCTCCATCAATGTGGTGGGCGGATACATGGTCACCGACCGGATGCTGCAGATGTTCAAGAAGAAGACACGGAAGAAAAAAGGATAAGGGACCTGAACCTGTCTTTTTTCACCACTGCCGATCCTTTCGGCATGAACCGTTCCCATACGCACAAGTGAGCTGAACCATGTCTATTCATGTTATCAACCTGATCTATCTCATCGCCGCCAGCCTCTTCATGCTCGGCATCAAGAATCTGAGTTCGCCAGCCACCGCCAAGCTTGGCAACAAGCTCTCCATGAGTGGCATGGCTGTGGCCATTGCCGCCACTCTGGCCAGCCCGGATATCAGCGGATTTACTCTGATCATTATCGGCATTGCCATTGGTGCTGCCATCGGCGGCTATGCCGCAATCAAGGTCGAGATGACCGCCATGCCCGAGATGGTGGCCCTGTTCAACGGCTGTGGCGGCGCAGCCTCAGCCCTGGTGGCCGTGGCTGAATTCCAGGGCACCACCACAGGCTTCGAGTCCTTCACCCTGATCACTCTGCTCCTCTCCATCATTATCGGCGGCCTGACCTTTACCGGCTCACTCATCGCCTTTGGCAAACTTCAGGGGATTGTCTCCACCCGGCCCATCACCTATCCCGGCCAGCAGGTGGTCAACGCCGGGATCGTGGCACTCACCCTGCTCCTGGCCTGGCTGGTCTTTCAGGACCCGGCAAACGCCTTTGCCTTTTTTGGTATCGTCGTGCTGGCCCTCGGGCTCGGTGTCCTGGCCGTTATCCCCATCGGCGGGGCCGACATGCCGGTCATTGTCTCCCTGCTCAACTCCTACTCAGGTCTGGCCGTGTCCATGACCGGGTTTGCACTCAATAACAATGCCCTGATCATAGTTGGCTCACTGGTCGGGGCCTCGGGTCTGTTTTTGACCAAGATCATGTGCGATGCCATGAACCGCTCTCTGGCCAATGTCCTGTTCGGGGCCTTTGGCAAGGTCGATGATTCCGTGGCAGCCAGCGAGGGCCCCACCGGGACCATGAAGGGCTTTGAGGTCGATGAGGTGGCCATGGTCCTGGAGAGTGCCTCCAGCCTGATCATTGTCCCGGGATACGGCATGGCCGCGGCCCAGGCCCAGCATGTCACCCGGGAGTTGGGCGACTATCTGAGTGAGGAAGGGCTTGAGGTGCGTTACGCCATCCATTCGGTGGCCGGCCGCATGCCAGGCCACATGAACGTCCTTTTGGCCGAGGCCGATGTCTCCTACGATCAGCTCTTTGCCATGGAAGACATCAACGACGACTTCGCCAACACCGATGTGGTCCTGGTGATCGGCGCCAATGACGTGGTCAACCCGGCCGCCAAGACCAATCCGGGCAGCCCCATCTACGGCATGCCGGTCCTTGATGTGGAAAAGGCCCGCACCGTTATCGTCCTCAAACGATCCATGAATGTCGGCTTTGCCGGAATCGAAAACGAGTTGTTCTACATGGACAACACCATGATGCTCTTCGGCGATGCCAAAAGCTCCCTGCAAAAGGTGCTCAGCGCACTCAAGGAATAGATGTACTGCCCGAATGGACAAAACGGACCCTGGCGGATTCTGCCGGGGCCCGTTTTGTCTTGTGCGTTCGATTTGACTCTGATGGGCCATGGATGAACACTCCCACACCACTTCAATACGGCCTGCGCGTGTCTCCCCGCTCCTGAGACGCAAGATCGCACTGATCCTGGCCCGAAAAGAACTGCTGACCCCAAGTGACCACCTGATCATCGGGGTCTCAGGCGGCCCGGACTCCATGGCCCTGCTCCACATTCTGGCCAACACCCTTCCCATTGCCCGCCTCACAGCAGTCACTGTTGATCATGGGCTGCGTCCCCAGGAAACCCCTCAGGAAATCGCGCAGGTCCGCCACTTCTGCTCACAACTGGGCGTATCGCACCAGGTCTGCCCAGTGGATGTCAATGAACTCCGCAGACAGAAAAAATGCTCCCTGGAAGAGGCGGCGCGGGAATTGCGACACCAGGCACTGGAGCAGATTCGCCAGACAAAAGGGGCCCAGGCTATTGCCCTGGCCCATACCGCCGACGATCAGGCCGAGGAGGTTCTGATTCGCCTGCTCAGAGGCAGTGGCCGCAAGGGATTGTCAGGGATGAGTTACAGGCAGGGAAGGATCATCCGGCCGCTCCTGGATGAAGGTAAGAAAGACCTGATTCAATATCTCCAAGAGGAGCAGATCTCCTGGAGCCAGGACAGCTCCAACCTTGACCATACCCTGCTGCGGAACCGGATCCGTCTTGACCTCCTCCCCAGACTGAGGAAGGATTACAATCCGGGAATCGACCAGACCCTGATTCAAACCGCGACCATCCTCAATGACGAAGAAGAGCTCCTTGAACAACTTGCAGGGGCTGCCTATGAAAAACAGGTCTGCACTGAGCAAGGCAATGATGATCACGCAACAGAACTGATCCAGCCCCTGATACTCGATCTGAAACGTTTTCTCACCAGCCCACCCGCCATCCAGCGCCGGGTGCTGGAAAAGATCTGCTGGCAGATGCAGGCCCGGCCCGGATTCCGCCAGATTGAGCAGCTGCGCGGACTGAGCATGCGCCCCGAGCCCCACGGCCAGGCTCATCTCAGCTGCGGCCTCAGGGTGCAGCGGCAGGAACAGACCCTGCTCTTCCACTACCCTGCAGGCAGACATGCCTACCGGGGCGATTGATTACCTCACTCTGCCGAGCGCCCACCGGAAAAAGACATCCACAACTTTCCAGCAAGACAGATCAGAGGCCACTCTTCCGAAGCACCCGAACATCGCCGATGCGCATGGTCAGTTTGATCCGGTCAAGATATTCGAGAAGAGGGATGGAGAACTTACGGGTCAGGCCGGTGAGATTCTTGAAACGGGGGGCGTCAATCTCGCCCTCGGTCTTGATAAAATCAATGACCTGCTTTTTGAGACGTTCCATGGTCGGAGTGTCATAGTACAGACTTTCGCTGACCTTGAGCAGCGCCCCGTCCCGAACCAGCAATGCCATGACCTCTCCCACCACCTTTTCAGGATAGTCAGAAAAATGGTCCATGGTCTCGCGCAGAGTGGCCGTAGCCAACCCCTTTTCGCGATACCAGGCCGTCAGAGCAGCCCGGACCTCCTGTTCATCGGCCTGCAAGGCCACGCTGTGGCTGAAAAGACGGACCGTGGATTCATCCTGGACAATCTGTTCCTGTCTGATCAACTCGGCCATGCAGAACTGGAAGACCCGCCCATCCAGGCCACGACCGATGGAGGAACGCAACTCTTCCTTGGACAGCCCCAACTGCAGGGGTTGGCGCAGATGATACTCTTTCAGCACGACCAGCAATTCGTCTTCCAGGCGGTCAATCACCGACCGGGCCAGGTATCGCTGAGCCCCGGAATCAACCACTGCAATTTTGCGGGTTGACAGGGGAGGCGTGAGCGCCTTCTTGAGCTGGTTACCGAACAGTCCAAGCCGGATGGCCAGCTCGTCCTGGGTCAGGCCAACCGGGCCGGAGAGCTCCAGAAAGTAAAGAATTTTCTCTTCGATTTCTCCCTGCTGAATGATGTGCAGTTGCTGACGATTTCGGTTTCTGTCTGAATCGCTGAGCCGTTTGCGTTTGCGCGGCGACAGGTTATCAAGGATCGCGCCACCGCCGATGGTCATGATTGGCGAATAACTGCGGACCACATAGCGGTCACCGGGCCAGACCGACACCGGCTCTTCAAAGAGCAACTGCACCAAGGCCTCATGACCGGACTGGAGGAGATCGCGGTCCAGCAGAGAGATCCTGGCCATATACTCGCCGGTCCCTAAATGGACCCGAACCCTTGTCCGATGCTTGAGCGGTTTTTCGTTGGAGGAGAGGTAGAAGAAATCACAGTCGAGCATGTAGGAGGGGCTCAAACAGCCGGGAGTGGCCGCAACCATGCCGCGCTCGACACTGAGGGTCTCAACCCCCTGGAGATTGATGGCGGTGCGATGTCCGGCCTCCACCAGCTCGACCTCGCTGGAATGGACCTGGAGCCCACGGACCTTGGCCTCCAGTGGTGAGGGATAGAGCCGCAGAGGCTCACCCAGAGCAACCCGCCCGGAGATCGAGGTCCCGGTGATCACCGCCCCGAAACCCTTCATGGCAAAGATCCGGTCCACAGAGAGCCGGAAGGGGCCATGGCTCTCACGAAACTCCTGGGCGGCCACGAAATCATTGAGCACCGCGTGCAACTCATCAATGCCCTGGCCGGTGATGGATGAGACATGGATGCAGGGCGCCTCCTCCAGAAAACTGTCGGTGCAGAATTCACGCACCTCTTCCTCGACCATCTCCAGCCATTCGGGCTCGACCATATCAATCTTGGTCAGGACCACGATCCCGTCCTTAACCCCAAGCAGACGGCAGATCTCGAAATGCTCCCGGGTTTGGGGCATGATCCCCTCGTCGGCGGCCACGATAAAGGCCACCAGATCCATCCCCGAGACCCCGGCGACCATGTTCTTGACAAATTTCTCGTGGCCCGGGACATCGACAATCCCCAGACGATGACCACAGGGCAGATCCAGATAGGCAAAGCCCAGCTCAATGGTGATCCCGCGCTTTTTCTCTTCTTTGAGGCGGTCGGTTTCAATACCGGTCAGGGCCCTGACCAGACTGGTTTTGCCATGATCTACATGACCGGCAGTGCCGAGGACTATTTCACGCATAGATCAACCTGAAGATGACAAAGAAAGGCCCGAATCCGTTCGCAAGACCGGACCAGGATCAGCGGATATAGGGATTTTCGCGTCGTTCAGCCCCGATGGTCGAGCGGCTGCCGCCATACCCATGTCCCGGCCAGACCACTGTCTCGTCGGGCAGGAGCAGAAGTTTACCGGTTATGGAGCCGATCAGTTGGCCATGAGAGCCGCCGGGGAAATCCGTCCGGCCGAGACCACCCACAAAAAGGGTGTCGCCGGTAAACAGGTCTGGAGCATGATAGAGACAGATACCACCCGGGGTGTGGCCCGGAGTATGAATGACCTGCAGCGACTCCTCACCAACCTGGATCAGGTCACCATCTTTCACCAGGACATCCGGTACAGGTGAGGCCTCAAGACCCAGGACCGAGAAGAACCGTTCGGTTTCCGGCCGGGAAAAGAACTCGGCATCGGCCTCATGCATGATGATCCTGGCCCCGGTCGCCTCCTGGAGCAGACGATTGGAACAGACATGATCTGGATGACCATGGGTGGCAATGATCGACGTCAGGGTCAATTGTTTTTTGGCCAGAGCAGCCAGGATGCGGTCCTCGTCACCACCCGGATCAATGACTGCACATTCCCGGGTCTTTTCACAGGCCACGATATAACAGCAGACCCCCATCATCCCGACGGTCAATTGTTGCGTCAACATAAGAATCCCTTGAAAAATTGGGGTGTTCGTGAAAGATTAAGGCGCTAAAAATTATTACCGCCGGCATCCAGATGATATTCCGAAGGATAAAATCTTGAAACACAACGCCTGGCCTGGACGAAAAAATAATCTCTCAAACTGCCCATAACCTTACACACAGAAAAAAGAGACTGCAGCCCGGCAAGGCAGCAGGAGCCGCCTTGCCGGGACCAGGATCATCAGCAGTCGCAGGTTGTGGGATTACACGGTCCACCGCCGCAGCCACAGCCGCTGTCGGACATCTTCAAGGGCGCCGGGGCGGCCACCGGCGGCAAACGGTTTTCAACGGCACTGACGACTGCGGCAAAGGCCTCGGTCGCCGGACTCTTGGCGTCTGAGCAGAGATAGGGAGTACCGTCATCACCGGCCATAACCACCCGAGGATCCATGGGGACCCGACCAAGAAAGGGCAGATCAAACTCACGGGCGATCTCCTCGCCGCCACCGGTCTTGAAGATATCCACGGTCTGACTGCAATGGGGGCAGACAAAACCTGACATATTCTCAACCACACCGACAATCTCCACTTTCACGGTCTTGCAGAAATTGATGGACTTCCGGACATCAGCCAGGGCCACCTTCTGCGGAGTAGTGACCACCAGGGCCTGAACCCGGGGGATGGTCTGGGCCACGGACAGGGGCTCATCTCCGGTACCGGGAGGGGCGTCAATGATCAGATAATCAAGTTCACCCCAATCAAAATCGGCAACAAACTGACGGATGGCCTGAATCTTCAACGGTCCACGCCAGATTATGGCCTCATCACGATCCTTCATCATATACTCGAGAGAGACCACTTTGAGATTATCATTATACTGCAGGGGAGCGACCAGGGCATCAGGGGTGGCGGGTGCCACAAGACTGCCCTTCATGTCCAGCATCCGGACGACATCAGGCCCATGAATATCCACATCCATCAACCCGACCTTATGGCCCCGATTGGCAAGCCCCAGGGCCAGATTCACAGAGACCGTGGACTTGCCAACGCCGCCCTTCCCGCTCATGACCAGAATCTTGTTCTTGATCTTGCCAAGCGAACGGGTGATGGCATTGTCCTGCTGGGCTATTGCCGCCTGCTGTGATTCTTGGCTGGAGCAGGAACCACTGGAACAGGAACTCTTTGAACCGCATGAACTGGACATAACTGTTTTCTCCTCTCATAAAATATAATAAAATTAATATGGTAACAATATCAAGGTCACTGCACAATCAGCAACGCCTCATACAGTAATGCTCCTGCCCGGAAATGCAACGGAAAACAATGCGATTGAGGCCAGGTAAAACCAGAGTAAATTCAAGACAGAAAACGAACAGGAAAGCCTTTTTATTGCTTTCTGTGCCATCTCGACTTACTATTATAAGTTTGCACAGGCTCTGACCAGTCAGCAGGCTGCGCCTCTTCTCACTCATCTCTGACCCAAAGGAACTGATCCATGCTCGGCTGGTTCAAGAAAAAATTAAAAAAGACACCTGTTCCATTGCCTGGAGCAATCATCACAGATGGGCCGGTGAATGGAGATCCGGCCAGTCTTGAGACAGAACAACCGGCAGCGACCGAGCCCCGAGCCGAGAGGGTCGAAACGGGCAAGGCCCCGGTTGCCCTCCGGGAGCCAGAATCTGTCCTGCACGGGGCAAGTTCGGAATTACCAAACCAGTCAGAGGCAGAGTCTCCATCTGCAAAAAAACCAGAAGTGCACCCTGGGCCTGAACCTGTTCCTGCTCCAGTGACTCAACCAGAGCAAGACCCGGAGAGTACACAGAAGCCCGAGCCAGGCATAACAACAACGCCCCAGCAACAAAAGAAACCTAAGGCTGATCCCGCCGCCGCCCCAGCAGCGTCCAAAAAATCCAGCTCCATGTTCAAGCGTCTGAGCCAGCGTCTGGCCAAGACACGACACTCATTTGTCCACCAACTGGACACCCTCTTTCTTGGTAAAAAGGTCATTGATGACGATCTTCTCGACGAACTGGAGGAGATCCTGATCACGGCCGACATTGGCGTCAATACCACTCTCGAACTCCTGGACGAGGCCCGCCGTCGGGTGAAACGCAAAGAACTTTCCGACCCGCAATCCCTCAAAAAAATCCTCAAAGAAAAAATCAAGGCCCACATCCTCGACTCAGACCAGCCAGCCGAGATGATCATGCCTGAAAAAGGCCCCTTCGTGATCATGGTGATTGGGGTCAACGGTGTAGGCAAGACCACCACGATTGGCAAGATCACTCATAAATTCAAGCAGTCCGGCCAGTCAGTCCTTTTGGTGGCAGCCGACACCTTTCGGGCCGCGGCCGTCTCCCAGCTCAAAATATGGGGGGAACGCAACCAGGTGGAGGTCATCGCCCATCAGGAAGGGGCCGATCCCTCATCCGTGGTTTACGATGCTCTAGCTGTGGCCCAGGACTATGATGTGGTGCTGGTTGATACTGCCGGCCGCCTCCATACCCAGGTCAACCTGATGGAGGAGTTGAAGAAGATCAAACGGGTCATGGACAAACAAATCCCCGGGGCTCCGCATGAGATCCTGCTGGTTCTGGACGCCACCACCGGACAGAATGCCATCTCCCAGGCCAAGCTGTTCAACGAGGCCGTGACCATTACCGGGCTGGCCCTGACCAAACTCGACGGCACGGCCAAGGGCGGCATTATCGTTAATATCTGTCGCGAACTGGGAATTCCCGTTCGCTTCATCGGCATCGGCGAACAGATGGAAGACCTGCGAGACTTTGACGCGGGTGATTTCGTCGAGGCCCTATTCCAGGAAACACAACCCTCAAAGAACTGATCATGGTCTACCGACAACATCAACAACCCGGCTGCGGCGGCTGTCTGCTCATCCTGCTTCTCTTTATATTTCTCACTGGCGGCGCCCCGGCCCTGCTCAACATCCTCGGGGCCATCATTTTCTCGGGTCTGGCCGGAATTCTCCTGTTTGTTGGTGCCTTCTGGGGCTTCAGCTACTGGGTCAAGAAAAAAATTGTCGGCTATGAATCTACCCAGAGCGAAAGCCATAACCGCTTTGTCTGGCTGCTGATCAACATCCTGATTCATATTGCCAAACACGACGGCGTGATCTCCAAAGAAGAGATCGCTACCATTCAACGCTTTTTCCAGGTGAACCTCCGTTATTCCCAGGCCCAGATGTACTGGGTCAAAGATATGATCAAAGAGGCCGTGGCCGGTGATCAGGCCCTCGACTCACTGCTTATGGAGTTCAAGGGATCTTTCGGGTATGAGCCACGCCTGATTCTTCTGGAGCTGATCTATCAGATCATCTATACTAAGACAGATGTTCCAGAGTCAGAGCTTCGTGCGGCCCGGGAGGTGGCGGCCTTTCTCGAGGTGAGTGCCTACGACCAGCGGACCATCGAGGCCAAATACATGTACCGGCAGCGCCAGCAGGCCAGCACCGCCCACAATACGGCCGACCATTACTACGCAGTCCTCGGGCTGGAACCCGGGGCCGACATGGCAACCATCAAGGCTGCCTATCGCAAGCTAAGCATGCAATACCACCCGGACAAGGTCAGCCACCTGGGCGAGGAATTCAGGGGAGTGGCCGAGGAAAAGATGAAAGAGATCAACGCGGCATACGATTATTTCAAAAAACGACAATAAAAAAACTGTCATGACATAAGGAGAGTCACCATGGCTATTTCCCACAAGATGAGGGCCTTTGCCGAAAAATCATCCTGGATTCGCAAGATGTTTGAAGAAGGGGCCAAGATGAAGGCCCTGTACGGAGCTGAAAATGTCTTTGATTTCAGCCTCGGTAATCCCGACGTCCCACCGCCACCCCAGTTCTACGATGTGATCACCGAGATCGCCGCTGACCGCTCCCCGGGACTCCACGCCTATATGCCCAACGGCGGCTACCCCTGGGTCCGCGAGGCCCTGGCCGCACGGATGTCGGCTGAACAGGGTGTGGCCATCCATCACGGCGATATGCTCATGACCTGCGGCGCAGCCGGCGCTCTGAACGTGGTCATGAAAGCCCTGCTCGATCCCGGCGATGAAGTGATTCTGCTCGCCCCCTATTTTGTCGAATATAACTTCTACGTCGACAACCACGGCGGAGTAAGCCGGATCGTGGCCACCGATGATCAGTTCAACCTGGATCTGCCAGCCATCGAGGCGGCGGTCACCAGCAAGACCAAGGCAATCATCATCAACTCGCCCAATAATCCCACCGGACAGATTTACTCCCAGAAAAGCCTCAACCAGCTGGGTGAACTGCTGGAGATCGCCGGCCGGAAACACGACAACACCATCTATCTGATCAGTGACGAACCCTACCGCAAGATTGTCTATGACAACCATGAAGTGGCCAGCCTGTGCCAGGCCAGCCGCAACGCCATCGTCCTCTCCTCCTACTCCAAGGACCTGAGCCTGCCCGGTGAGCGAATCGGCTATCTGGCGGTACACCCGGAGATCGAAGACAAGGAAGCCCTGCTCAACGCCCTGACCCTGGCCAATCGCATCCTGGGCTTTGTCAACGCCCCGGCCTTGATGCAGCGGGTGGTGGCCGAACTCCAGGATGTGACCATAGACTCCTCCATCTATACCCGGCGGCGCGAATTGTTTTGCCGGATTCTGGAAGAGGCCGGATTTGACTTTGTTAAGCCCAGGGGGGCCTTCTATGTCTTTCCCAAGGCCCCAGGCGGAGACGACGTGGCCTTCTGTGCTCTGCTCCAGGAAGAAAAGATTCTGGCCGTCCCTGGTCGAGGCTTTGGCGCCCCCGGGTTTTTCCGCCTGGCCTTCTGCACGGCCGACGACACCATCGAACGCTCGGCCACAGCCTTCAAGCGGGCCCGAGCCAAGGTCTGAACCAGTCCACACCCGCGCCATAAACAACAAAGGCCCGAATCCATCAAATGGACCCGGGCCTTTGTTGTTTGCAGAAAAATCAGCACCAGGGGCTGTTATTGCAACTCCCCAGCCCAAGACGGACAGGCACACCCTGCCCCCCCCCGAACCGTGGCTGCAATGCAGTCACCTATTTTTTATCATTCCTGTTCTTATCCCGGAAGATCAACTCCAGGGGTACCTTATCCAGGCCCAGTCCTTCACGATACCGATTGACCAGATAACGTTGATAGGAGAAATGGACCCCCTTTGAGCTGTTGGTCATGACCACGAATTTGGGTGGCCGCTGGCCGACCTGCGAGGTGAAGTAGAACTTGAGCCGTTTGTTTTTGTAAACGGGAGGGGTATGGGTCTCGACTGCATCCTGGAGGAGGCGATTGAGAGCACCTGTGGGAAACTTGGCGGTGAACTGACGATGGACCGAACCAATAACCGGGAAGATTCGTTTGATGCCGTAGCCGGTCAGGGCCGAGACATGGAGGAGCGGTGCGAAGCCAACAAAGGGCACGGCCTGACCAATATCGGCCCAGAGCTGTTCCTGGCGCTTTTTGTCATTCTGAATCAGGTCCCACTTGTTCACCAGGATGATCAGGGCCCGGCCCTGCTCCTGGGTATAGCCAATGACTTTGGTGTCCTGCTCAGTGATCCCCTCTTCAGCATCAATCAACACCAGGGCGATATCACAACGCTCCAGGGCGGCCAGGGCCTTCAGTATACTGAACTTCTCAAGTTTGTCAGTGGTCTTGCCCTTGCGGCGGATGCCGGCTGTATCGATCAGCAAATAATTATACTCACCATAACTGAGCAGGGTATCCACCGAATCACGGGTCGTACCTGAAACCTCAGAGACCACCATCCGCTCCTGACCAAGGATCTGATTGACCATGGACGATTTTCCGACATTGGGTCGACCAAAAAATGCCATACGGATGGTATTTTCAGGATAGTTCGGATCATCCTCGTTCTCCCTGAGAGCCGCACTCAGGTCCTCCATCAAGGTAGGAAAACCATAGCTGTGTTCGGCAGACAGGGCCCAGAGGTGTTCGATACCCAGCTCGTAGAACTGACTCATGACCTCGGCCTCCTGGGCCGGTCCGTCAATCTTATTGACCACATGAAAGACCTGCTTGTCCGTCCGGCGCAGGAGATTGACCACCTCATGGTCGGCCGGGGTCAGACCCTGCCGCCCGTCCATGAGAAAAAGAATAATATCGGCCTCCTGGATGGCTGCCATGGCCTGATCACGGATATGATCGACCATCACGTCATTGGAGTTGTCATCAATCCCGCCGGTGTCCACCAGCATGAACATCTTATCATTCCAGGTGACCCGCTCATACTGACGGTCACGGGTCACCCCGGGGGTTGGATCGACCAGGGCCTTGCGCGACCGGGTTATCCGGTTAAAGAGGGTGGACTTGCCGACATTGGGTCGGCCGACCAGGGCAACAATGGAACAGTTCTGGGTTGACATCTTTTCCTTCCAGGCAACAGGGGAGCAGAGCGCAGGATGTTTTTCAGGATCGATCAAAAAACACCGTTACTCAATTTATCTGCCTCTATCTACACCAAAAACAAAAACAATGCACCCTAATCACGCCGGACGCCGCTCAGGCTGTTGCTGCCCCCAGTATGGTTTTCAGTTACGCACGGCCCGGACAACTCCATACTGTTTGGGAACATACTGACGCTCAGGGTCACAGTTATCATCAAGTTCCCAGGCCCCGACCCGACCCTCCATATCTTTATCCCCTGACCAGAAATTTCCCTTCACCTTGATCGAGCAATTTCCTGTCTCATGAAGATCGACCATCATGGTCAACTCAAAGAGTTCACCCACGGACGGCAGACGCCAGTCACTGTGACCCCCAAGGTTGAGTTCTGCCACATAGGTCTCGGCCTCAGCCAGGGATCGGATCTTCCGGCTGGTCTCCACCTGCCACATCCGACCATTTTCCACCTCACGACAGACCCCCTGATCACCTGGCTCCAGGCGGACCGCTCCCATGACCGGTTGCACCAGACCCAACACAATCACGGCAATCACACAAGATACCACGCCCTGTCCTTTCATTTTATCACCCCCAGATCTATGTACCGGCCGAACGGTACAGTAAACAACCAAACAACTCCCCCACCAATGGACCGGTAGCGGAACCGATAAAAAATCTTCTCAGATCTGCCTGTCAGGCTCCTCAATCCGTAAAATAGTCTGCAGGGCCAGGATACAGTCCTGGAAATCATCCCTGCTGCGGTTGAGACGCGACATCATAATCCCACCTTCGACTGCGGCCACGACCAGTTTGGCCAATCGGGGAACAGGCAAGGAAAAGGGACAGCCAGCAAGACTTTCCGCCTCATGTAGACACTCTTCAACCCTGGCCAGCCAATGTCCAAAAACTGAGTGCAAGACCTCGGCAAAACGGGTGTCCCCCTCTGTCATCTCCAGGGCGGCATTCCCAAACAGACAGCCACCCACAAAGTTATCTTTTTCCATCTGCTGCAGGAGGACTGTACAGGAATTGATAATCCGCTCCACGGGATCAGGGCCGACACAGGAGGCCTCGAGCAAGGCGAAAAAGTCATCCCGCGCATCCTCAAGGACCGCCAGACCAAGGGCCTCCTTGCTCGGAAAATAATAATACAAATTGCCCTTCTTGACCCCTGTCGCTTCAATAACGGCACTGATCGGAGTGCTGACAAAACCCCGGGCCGTAAAAAGCTGCCGACAAGTCTTGATGATGTGTTCACGGGTGTCTCTCGGTCTTGCTGGTATCATAACGTTCCCTTGTTTGACGGCATCGTGACAATTCCCTCTTGCCTTCCATGCGTCATCTTTTTGCTTGGGCATCCCACATCATCGGCCCGCTTCACATCAGCAAGATAACAGAATATAGATTACAAGCCTTTTTCAAGCAGTTCCTGTGCTTCTAAGCGGTTACACCTCGAGACAGAGTACACCGCTTTATCGCGTGGACCGGAAAATTGCCAAAATTCAAACAACGCCCTCGCAATCATTGTCTGCAGGGCATCCTTCTTCATGCAACGATCCACAACAAGACAAGAGACGGCCTCCGACAAAACCAAAAACTGACCGTTCGGTACAGCTTAAATGGATCATCTTTCGGAGTCAAGACATTTCATCTCTTGTCGTTCGCATCTCAATAAATGCGGTCGGCGTCGAAACAATTCCAACCTCCCGTATCGTAACATATTTTATCCCGCTTTCCTTACCCTGCAAATGCTCATTTGTACAAAAAACGGTGACTATTCACCAGTACTCTAACCAGCATGGCTGGACCAGATTGATCAGCCACAACCGACCATGAAAGTTCGTTCCTTCGTTTTGGCCAGTCATGGTCTCCTCTGAACTTTCATGGAAAACCAGAAATCCATCGATCTGAACAGAAATGGAAAAAGGCGGGGTCAGGAAGGTCCCTGGCCGCGTATCTGAAACATGGGCGACGGCACGTCGTTCATGTTTTGGGCAAAGCGTAGGCGGACAGGGACCTTCCTGACCCCGCCGGGCCAAGCTCACCAACCTGTATTTTAAAATCTCGATAAATAGCGCCTCACACCACACGCAGCGTGTTTATCATTGAGTAACATTCTGCCAATTATTGCCCAAATTAGCGGCCAAGGCCAAAAACATGAAGCACACAATTTCAACCACTTAAATTAAAGTTACTTGGACGTTACAAAATAAACATTCTTCAATGCTCAACAGACCAGAGCAGATCAGTTCCGCTACTCAAGGTATTCACCTCAGTGACCACTGAAAACCCATGGCCCAGTTCATAACGGGCGCGAAACAGCCCGGTGGCATTGAACAGGTCATACCCATAACTGAGATAGAGATCCGGGGCCAATCGGCTTCCGACCACCAGTGACATGGGCGAGGAATCTCCATCACTGACCAGAGCCAGATTATCCAGGGCAAAGCCCTGCTGCAACTCGGACAACAAGGAAAGTCCCTGTCTCAACCCAAGAGTTGATGCGGCCTGCTGCAAAATCCCCTCTTCATCCTCTTCACCAAAGCTCACGGTCCCGGCCAAAATCTGGGCCAGAATATCACGTTCATTCATGGCCGGGTCAGAAAACAGACTGTACTCCATCTCCTCCAGAGTACCAGAAACAAGCACCCCAACCTCACCTTCCTCGGTCAGGCGCCGGGCCCGGATATCCACTGCCGGGTTGCTGAGCGGGGTCTCAAAATAACTGATCCGGCCGCGACTGATATCAAGTGCTCGCCCCTTGAAGGCAAACTGGCCCTGATCCAGGCTGAGACTGCCCCGCCCGGTCAACTCCCTGTTCCCGGCAAAATCCACGTCAAGACCACCTTTCAGCAGACCACTAAGTCCAAATCCCTCAAAACGGACCGCATCTCCCAGCCCGAGGGTGATTCGGCCACTAAATTGAGGATCACGCCCGACAGCCAATGGCAAATGGTCACCGTTGATCACCACAACATCAGGTGAAAGACTCAAACCATCCTCATGGGAAAGAAGGATGATTTCGCCTTCCACCACCTGGACCTGGCCACGAAAGGTGCCCAATCGATCTGCATAATCAAAACGAAGATCCGGATCGGCCACCAGCCGGTATTCCGGAATATTCAGGATCAGCAACTCCCGTCCATTCATTTCACCCTGAACAAGCCAGCCCTGCTGGGCATCACGCCGCCCCCGGCCCTTGATCTCCAGTTGCCCGGCTCCAGATGTGGCGGTTAAACTCAGGTGCAGCCAGGGGCCACGACTTTCCAGGGCACACTTCAGATCTTCCAGGGTGATCCCGGCCGCCGGAATCTGAACCTGACCATCAAGCAGATCCAGACGACCATGAAATTCAGGTGCGGCCAGACTGCCACCCAGATCAAAACCACCCCCCAGACGCCCTGCTGGCAGGAAAAGACCGTGGGTCAATGGCTCGAAAACCGCCACATCCGGGAGGTTCATCTCGACCCGACCACTTAAAGGGGCCTGCAAGAAAGCGGCTGGTCCATCCAAATCAACAAGCATTGCCCGGGCCTGAATACGCCCCTGCCCTGAGTCACCAACCCCCATCCTGGCCTCAAGTCTCTTGCCGTCATAGTCAAAAGCCACTTCATTTTCAGCCAGATTCAGCAATGGACGTGGTGACAACTTCTGAAAATCCATCAGGGCCAGATCAGGAATCCGCAACTTGCCTGTCAATGAACGCAGGCTCCCCTGATCAGTTGCAGCCCGAATCGTCCCCTTGATATGACCAGTCAGGGAATCAAGCTGGGTCGTGAAGGTCTTTACCAGTTCCAGATCCACATCCGTCAACCGGGCAAGCAACTGCCCGGTACCAGAAAAATCACCAGCACCCTCCAGGCAGACCTCATCTCGATGCTCAAGAACCAGACAAAGCGGTGCCATGCTAAAACCGGAGCCAACGATCTTCAGGGCAGACGGTTTACTGAGTTGCCAGTCACCCAGGGTTGTGCCGCTCAAGGACATCTGATCCAGACCACCCTGCCAGGCCATGTCCTCCAGATGCCCCCGAACAACAGCCGTCAGCCGATCGTTTTCCTGCTCGATCTGAATCTGCAATTCGTGATCAGCACGACTGCCGGCCAGTTCCAGATGACTGCCAAGAACAACCAGTGATCCACTCTGCCATCGACCAGCGGTCACGGCCCCGGTCAGCTCTCCCGAACCGCTCAGATCAAGACGAAAAGAGCCGTTGAGTGCAGACAACTGCTGCCCCTGATAGGCCATGCCAGAACCAGCAATTTCGGCCTCCAGCAGCAGCTGACCTAGGGGACCATTTACCCTGCCTGAAAAATCCAGTTGTCCTGAACCCTCTGGCAGCAGGGCCTCCAGCTGTGGACAATGGGCCTCAACCATGACATCCAGGTTCTGGGCCAGGGTCCCATTGACCTGGATACGGTTTTCTCCACTGGACAGGCGCAGCCCGGAAAGCTGCCATTGCTCCTGCTCAAACCGAACCTGGCCCGACATGTGCAAAGGATAACCACGCAATTCTCCCTCCACCCTCTGCAGGTCAAGATCAAACCGCAGCTGTCCATCCTGCCATGAGCCGTTCGATACCAGATCCAGACCCAGGCGCCCCGGCCAGGCGGGAAACAGGCCTTCCGGAGCCAGGTCCGCGCCAGACAGCTTTGCCTGCCAGACAAAACCCTGTTCCCAGCCCATCTCCCCCTGCCCCTGCACAGGACCGGTACCGCCTGGCAGGTCCCAGCTTATTTCCCGGACGACCAAGCCCTTTTCATGACCGCTCAACTCAGCACGAACCGGGATTACCAGACCATCCACATGATGCAAT
The DNA here is from genome assembly GCA_937910875.1 of uncultured Desulfobulbaceae bacterium. Lineage (GTDB taxonomy): Bacteria > Desulfobacterota > Desulfobulbia > Desulfobulbales > Desulfocapsaceae > Desulfatifera. The sequence goes on from CALENA010000054.1 coordinate 17,988, forward strand.
TGTCCCTGGAGCGTCCCCTGAAAATCACTCCATTGACCCGCAAGCGTCAGGTTTCCAGCAGCAGAAAACTCAGCCAGACGTGGCCACAAGAAGCCCATTTCCTGCTCCTGCCAGGACAGCTCCAGCTGCCAATCCGGCGTTTGAAGCAGATTCCTGATGTGACCGTGGATTTGGAGGGGGACAGGTGCACTCAGGTCTGCCATCAACTCCAAATCCAAGAAAGGGCCATGCAACTGAAACGTACCGGCCAAGTCACCCAGGAAGCCATCCGAGAGTGAAAAGCTGGCCCTGATATCTGAAGGCCAATCCCCCTGGAGATCCAGTTCACCGCCCACAACCAGCTGCCAGGTCTCATGAACAAGACTCAATTCAGTCACATCCAGGTGGCTGCCCTGCACAGCCAGGGTGGCGCTGAGACGTTCAAGGACCAGTTCTTCTTCGTCTGTCCCCCCTGAAATCACCACATTCAGCAGTTCCAGCCGATCCACCTGCAGCGCCATGGGCAAAACAATATCCATCAGGCCATGAGACTCTTCCTCCTGCCCATCCCCCTGCTCTAGCTGACCCACTTGCCCTGGCTGCCCCGGGGCCAGGGGCACATATGAAACCCGCACCCCCTGCCCACGCAGATCCTGCAGATTCAGCTCCCCAGCCAGGAAACGGCCAGGCCGTAGGGTCAGGCGCAATTCATCCATTGCCACCTCAACTCCCTGCGCCCGAATCAGCAGACCCTGGAGAGTCACCTGGGTCACCAAGGTCCCCCGGACCTGATCCACCTGCAGCCCCTCACTTCTCAGATATGCCTCAAGCCGCTCCACCCCCCAGACCAGACCCGACTCAGTACAGGCCAGCCAGACAACCCCGATGCAGATCAGCAAAAGACCAGCAAGCAGCAGTCGAGAAAGATTGCGCCAGATCACAGGTCTGCCCCCAGACTCACGTGCAGACGCAGGGGATGGCCCGACTCTGACAGGGCCGTAGCCAGATCAATACTGATTCGCCCAAATGGCAGCTGAATCCTGACCCCAAGCCCCAGCCCCTGGGCCAGACGCACATCGAGATCATCCATGGCATTCCCGGCATCATAAAAGGCTGCGACACTCCAGCGTTGATCAAGCAGGCGCTCAAGCTCAGCACTGCCCTCCAGAAGATAACGGCCACCAATCACCGCCCCTGAACGATCAACCGGACCCAGGCTCTTGTGACCATAACCACGGACACTCTGATCGCCACCGCTGTAAAATCGCAAAGAAGGCGGCAGCGCATCAATCTCGTCGACCACGGTTGCGCCAAGCGCAAAACGACCCAGGAACCGCCAGTTTTCAAAGGGAGAAACAATCAACTTGGCGCCCAGCCGTCCCTGAAGAAACGTGGCATCCGAGAGGAGGTTCTGCTCAGCCCCCCGCAGAATGAGGGAAAGCCGCAAGCCGTCACGGGTGACAATCCGATCTTTGGCCAGAATCGAGACCCAGGAAAAGGTCGGCAGCAGAAAATAACCATGGCCCCGGGTCACGCCCACATCATAGCTCTCATCCCGCAGCTCAAGACTGCCGACGACCTGTTGCATTTTGTCCTTGCGCTGCAGGGCGACCACCCCGGAGAGGAGTTCTGTCCGGGTCTCGTCCCATTGTTCGTCAACCCAACTGCTGGAGACCACCAGTCGATCCGTCCGCGGATCAGCAATGGGGATCTCATAGTTGACTTCAAGGCCACGGATATTTTCAGACAACTGCAAAGAGGAACGGACCTGATGGCCACGAGAGTTCAGGAGGCGATTGCGCCATTCCACGCTCCCGCGGGCCCCGGTGTCAGTCCCGTACCCCAGGCCGAAGCTATAGCGGTTCACCGGGCCGGGCGTCAGACTGAGGGCAATGGGGATATGCAGGTCAAGGGTCTCATCAAAGAGCGGGATGACCTGCACATCGCTGAAATAACCACTCTCGTTGAGAGTTGACTGCAGAGCGACCAGACGGCGCAGAGAATAAGGATCTCCGGCCGCATGGGGAAAATAGCGGGCGAGAAGTTCAGGATCGATTCCGGTCCAGCCAAACCGAGTCTCACCAAAGAGAAATTGAGGGCCAGTCTCCAGATGGAGTCTGATCTCAGCCCGATGCTCGGCCTTATACACCTGGACTTCGTGTTCAAGCAAACGAACCTTGATAAAACCCAATTCTCTGACCTTGCTCAGGAGCTTTTTCTTTCCCTGCTCATAGAGGGGGGTATAAAAGATATCGCCGGAGCGAAAGGGGATGTAATGGGAAAGATCAAGTTCTGTCAACTGGAGGTTGCCCGGACCACTGACCTCAACCACAATCCCGGACACCAGAACAGGCAGGCCGGGATCGATCACATAATCAACCCGCCAGCCCTCCTGATCCTGCTCCAGCTTTCCACTCACAAGAGGGGAGAAATAACCGAAAGGGGCCAGGGCCTCGGCCACCTCCACCGGAACCCGGCCGTGGAGACGACGAATCTCACGAGCGGTCAGACGCGGATTATCACGCTGCTGATAAAGGGCGACCCGGGCCAGGACATTCTCATACTGCTCACCCTTGACCCCGCTGAAACTGACCCGTAACTGGGCGGCCCAGAGCTCACCGGGCCAGAAGAGACCACAGCTGCCCCACCAGGCCAGGCAAAGCAGAACGAGCCAAAACACACCAGGCTGCCCGATGCGCCACTTTCCCAGTGCAGTTTTCAAATGGACAGGCTATCCTTTACCGAATCATTCCGGCAGCAAGAGTAATGAAATTTTCGGCAGCAAACCACAGGGTCCTGGCGCACGAAGAGCATGAACCCGGCCCAGAAGCCAGGATGACTTGGCAAGAATTCTAACCAGCATGGCTGGACCAAATAGCCAGCCTCAACCAACCATGAAGGTTCGTTCCTCCGGCACGGCCATCATCTTTCTTACCATCTCGCTGACCCCTTCGTCATGGAAAAAAACCTCGCACAAGTCCGGGTTGAAAAGATCGTCAACGGCGGCCAGGGCCTGAGCCGATTGATTGATGGCCGCATCTGCCTGATCCCTGGAGTCCTGGCAGGCGAGTTGATCGGGGCCCGAATCGGCGACACACACAGAGGAATGCTGCAGGCCACGGCCGAGCAGATCCTGGAGCCCTCACCGGCACGCATCTCCCCACCGTGTGCTCTGGCTGATACCTGCGGCGGCTGCGATCTTCAGCATTGCAGCTATCCAGAACAGCTGCAGATCAAAAAAGAGATTCTCTGTGATTTGTTTTCCCGTTCGGCCAGTCCGGCCGTGCAACAGGCAACGACCGAGATCCGGGAGCCACTGCCGGCACCGTCCCCCTTTCACTATCGGCAGCGCATCCGGCTGCAGATCGATGACCGGGGCCGCCCCTGCTTCCGCAAGAGATCCTCACACGACACTGTCCCTGTCAGCAACTGCCTCCTGGCCGCAGGGCAACTCAACAGAACCCTGGGCGGACTCATGGCCTCTCAGGCCATGCAGGCCTTGCTCTCCACCTGCAACGAGCTGGAACTCCTGCTGAATCCAGGTACTGGGCAGGTCATCGCCATCCTCCACCTGAACCGTCCGCCCCGCCCCCGGGATTTTGCCTTGGCCCGGGAACTCATCGCCAGCGAGACCCAACCCCTGCTCGAGGACCTGCTTTTTTGCGGTGAGACCTTTGCCCTGATCCGGGCAGACCAGGACATGACGCCAACCACCCTGGCCCTGCAACTGCCGCCCCTGACAGGATTTACCACCCACCCCCTGACCTTGAGTTGGGAGGCAGGTGGCTTCTGCCAGGTCAATCTGACCCAGAACGTTCAACTGATTCGCACGGTCCTGACACTTGGCCAGATCTCTTCCACAGACACCGTTCTTGACCTGTTCTGCGGCATGGGCAATTTTGCCATTCCTCTGGCTGGCCGGGCCCGTGAGGTCCTGGGAATCGAAGGTCAGGGTGCTGCCATTCGCAGTGCCAGAAAGAACGCAACAGGAGCAGGACTTGCCAACACCACCTTTATCAAGGGTCCGATCCACGACTCCTGCCGTGAACTCATCACTTCCAACCAGTGTTTCGACCTGGTCCTTATTGATCCACCCCGGGCCGGTATCCCTGGACTGGCCAAAGATCTTGCCTTCCTGACCCGCAGAAAACTCATCTATATTTCCTGTGATCCGGCCACCCTCTGTCGTGATCTGGCCCAACTTTTCAGCCAGGGTTTTACCATACGGGTCGTCCAGCCGGTGGACATGTTTCCCCAGACCCACCACCTGGAAACCGTGGTTCTCCTGGAAAGACATTGACAGAACAGGACTTTCCCGTTAAACGATAGACTCATTTTCTGCCCGAATTTTTTGCAACCATCCGGGACAATCAGCACGCTTAACCGCAACCCAAGAGCCTTCCTCCAACCGATTCAGCCAGCAGCCACCAAGACCATGAGCCAAGAAAGCAACCTCCTCCAACAACGTCGGCAAAAGGCCAATGACCTGGCCGCCCTCGGCGTCAATATCTACAGCAACTCCTTTAAACCCGCCAACACGGTCCAGGAACTCCTGGCCCGTGATCAGGATGTGGCCGTGGAGAGCCTGGACCAGGCCAACTACACTTACACCATCGCCGGCCGAATCATGGCCATTCGCAAATTTGGCAAGGCCGCCTTCTGTCACCTGAGCGACACCAGCGGCCGCATCCAGCTTTACCTCAAGCGTGACACCCTGGGTGAGGATCAGTTCGCCACCTTTAAAAAATGGGATATTGGCGATATTGTCGGCGTCGAGGGTAAACTGTTCAAGACCAAAACCGGTGAACTCTCCCTTTTGGCCGACCGCATTACCATGATCACCAAGTCGCTGCGGCCTCTGCCCGAAAAATGGCACGGCCTGACCGACGTGGAGACCCGCTACCGCCAGCGTTATGTGGACCTAATCGTCACTCCGGAGAGCCGGGAGACCTTTCGCAAACGGGTCGAGGTGATCCGCCTGATCCGCGAATTTCTCAGCAACCGGGGCTTCATGGAAGTCGAGACCCCCATGATGCAGCCGGTTCCCGGTGGCGCCACGGCCAAACCCTTCAAGACCCACCACAATGCCCTGGACATGGATCTCTACCTGCGCATCGCCCCGGAACTCTACCTCAAGCGTCTGCTGGTGGGTGGTTTCGAAAAGGTCTTTGAGATCAATCGCAACTTTCGCAACGAAGGCTTGTCTACCCGCCACAATCCCGAGTTCACCATGCTTGAGTTCTATCAGGCCTACGCCACCTACCACGATCTGATGGATCTCACCGAGGAGATGGTTTCCTGGCTCTGCCAGGAGGTCAACGAAACCATGGTCATTGGCTATCAGGGCCAGACAGTCAATCTGGCCCCGCCCTGGCAACGGATGACCATGGACGAGGCCCTGGTTGAAGTGGGGGGCGTTGACGCCCTGCTCCTGACCGACCAGACAAAGGTTTTGGCCCTGGCCAGAGAAAAAGGGATCAAGCTTGAGCCCCAGGCCGGAATCGGCAAGGCCAAGACTGAGCTGTTCGAGCTCCTGGTGGAGGAGAAACTGATCGATCCCACCTTTATCACCGCCTATCCCACCGAGGTCTCCCCCCTGGCCCGACGCAACGAAAAAGACCCCAGCGTGACCGACCGCTTTGAGCTGTTTATCACCGGACGGGAAATCGCCAACGCCTTCAGCGAACTCAATGATCCGGTCGATCAACGGCAGCGCCTTGAAAAACAGATTGCCGAAAAGGGCAACGACGAGGAGATTCACGCAGTACTGGACGAAGACTTTCTCCGTGCCCTGGAATACGGCATGCCCTCAGCGGCCGGTGAAGGCATCGGGATCGACCGACTGGTCATGTTGCTCACCGATTCGCCCTCCATCCGCGACGTCATTCTCTTCCCTCATCTCAAACCAGAGGTCCTGCTTCAGAAAAAGAAGAAGGATAGCGACGACCAGGCCGATCCGGGCAGCTGTCCGAAATGCAAATAATAAAAGACACCAGGGGGCAGTGGGCCTGAGATGTACGAATGGTTCATCAGCTGCCGCTATCTGCGGGCCCGGCACAAACAGAAGTTCATCTCCCTGATCTCACTGATCTCGGTGGCCGGAATCACGGTCGGGGTCATGGCTCTGATCGTCGTTCTGGCTGTCTTCTCCGGCTTTACCAATGGCCTGCGTGACCAGATACTGGCCATCAACTCGCACATCATCGTCCAGCAACCCGGCGGCATCCGGGATTATCACAACCTGCGCCAACAGATTCTCACGCTCCCCGGAGTCAGCGGCGCCTCACCCTACCTCTACAGCCAGACCCTGATCAGCAGCCCCTCAGGGGGCGGTGGCATGATTTTACGCGGCATTGACCCAGCCACCGCAGCCGGGGTCATCGGCCTGCCCAACCAGCTCATCCAGGGTACACTCCAGGACCTGGAGACACCGGAACAGCGCGGCCTGCCCAACATCATCCTGGGCAAGGAGTTGGCCGCAGAGCTGCTGGTGACCGTCGGTGACAAGGTCCGCCTGATTTCGCCCTCAGGCCCACTCACTCCCATGGGGGTGATTCCTCGCATCAAGACCTGCCGGGTCTCTGGTATTTTTGAATCCGGGATGTACGAATACGACTCTACCCTGGCCTACATGGCCATGCCGGACGTACGCGCCTTTCTCGAGAGCGACGACCTGGCCCATGGCATTGAAGTGGCCGTCTTCAAAAAGGAACTCAACCGGGCCGACCAGATCGCGGCTGCAATCATGAACAGCATTGACACCCCGGTGATCGCCAAGGACTGGATGGCCATGAACCGCAACCTCTTTGCCGCCTTCAAGCTTGAGAAGATCGGAATGTTCATCTGCGTGGCCCTGATTGTCCTGGTGGCGGCACTCAACATCGTCAGCGCCCTGATCATGGTGGTCATGGAAAAGGAACGGGACATCGCCATCCTGAAATCCATGGGCGCCACCTCAGCCTCAATCATGCGCATTTTTTTCAACCAGGGACTGATCATCGCCGTCAGCGGGACCGGTCTTGGCATCCTGGGGGGTCTGGGCCTGTGTGAACTCCTTTCCAGATACCAGTTCATTGAGCTCCCGTCCCACGTCTATCCCATGACCACCCTACCGATCAAGGTCCTGCCCCTGGATGTGACCATCATCGGTCTGGCCGCCATTGTCATTACCCTCTGCGCCACCCTCTATCCCTCGTGGCGGGCGGCCCAGGTTCGGCCGGGCGAGGTCCTGTCATGAGCGCCCCCCTGCTCGAGGCCCTGGGGATCAAGCACGCCTTTGCCGCAGGCAGTAAACAGATCGAGGTCCTCAAGGGCGTGGACCTGCAGATCACAGCAGGAGAAAAAACAGCCATTGTCGGGGCCTCAGGTTCGGGCAAGACCACCCTCCTGCAGATCCTTGGCACCCTGACCCAGGCCAGCAGCGGTGACCTGCTTTTCAAGGGCAAGACCCTCAAGTCCGATGGAGACCAGAAACTGGCAGCCTTTCGCAACCGGGAACTGGGCTTTATCTTTCAGTTCCATCATCTGCTCCCCGAATTCTCGGCCCTGGAAAACGTGATGCTGCCCGGCCTGATCAGCGGCCGCAGCAGAAAAGAGATGCTGGCCCCGGCCCAGAATCTCCTGAATCAGGTGGAACTGGACCATCGCCTGACGCACCGAGTGGGTGAACTCTCGGGTGGCGAGCAGCAGCGGACGGCCCTGGCCCGGGCCCTGATCATGGAGCCGACCCTGCTCCTGGCCGACGAACCCACCGGGAACCTGGACAGCCGCAGCGGACGCCTGGTCTTTGACCTGATCGGCCACCTCTGCCGGGAACGAAACATGGCTGTGGTCATGGTTACCCATAACCTGGAACTGGCCGCCGAGATGGACCGCTGCCTGACTCTGATTGACGGTCACCTGCTGGATAGCTGAGGTCATGATGGTTCAGTCCGGACCTGCCCCCCTGCGCCTGTTCATTGCCATCCCCTTACCCCGAGCAATCAACCTCGAACTCGACCACCTGCAATACCAGCTTGCTGCCACCCTGCCCCATGGAGCAATGCGCTGGGTCAGGCCTGAATCTCGCCACCTGACCCTGCGCTTCCTGGACGCAGTCCCAAACCTGACAGCCCAAGCCCTTACCGCAGTCGTAAACCGGGTTGCCATGAAATCTACTCCCTTTGCCCTGCCCCTGACCTGTCTGGGCGCTTTTCCCTCACCGTATAGAACACGAGTGCTCTGGCTGGGGCTTGATGACCACAGCGGACAGTGCCTGGCCCTGAAACAGCGATTGGAGCGGGAGCTGACTGGTCTGGGCCTGATCCCTGAAAAACAGAGATTTACCCCACACCTGACCCTGGCTCGAGCCCGGGGAAACAAAAAAGTAGAGGGAATAAACTGGCAGCTGAAGCCACAACCGCTCAGCCTGGAGGTGGGACAGATTCAACTCATGGCCAGTCGGCTGACCCCCGGGGGAGCACACTATGACTGCCTGCACCAAAGCAGGTTTGGAAAGGGGGTAAACTGAAGGGTCTCGTTCTGTCAACGACGATGCAGCTGACCACGCAGGACCGTGGCCAGCAGAGGAGCCAGGGAATAGACCTGGAGGAGGCCATCACTCTCACGGCCCGGGTAGCTGTCCGAACCGATAATGGTGCGGATGGGGCTGGCCGTGAACCGGGCCCGGGCCTCTCCTGCCAGGACCAGATGGGTGGCCATGACATGGACCTCTCGCGCTCCGGCCTCGAGGCAGCGATTGGCGGTCTGGATAATCGAACCGCCGGTGCGGATCATATCATCGCAGACCACGGCCGTTCGGCCACGGACCACACTGGAAACCTGCCCGACAATCGTCTTGTCGGTGTCATAACGATCCTTGTCGGCTGCGGTGTGCGGGCAGCCCAGGAGACTGGCGAGCCGGGCCACCCGTTTGGAGAACCCATAATCAGGGGAGACCAGGACATAATCCTCCAGGCCGCTCTCCCGGATCTGCGCCACAGCCAGCTCATCGCTCCAGATATGATACGTGCTGATCTCGCCCCCATGGGCATGGAGCACAGCTTCTGAATGGAGGTCAACAAAGGCGACAAAATCGGGACGGGCCCGGAAGATCTGACGGGTTCTGGTGATCCCCTTGGGGATCTCATTGGAATCGGGTTTGGCCCGTTCCATGGTCGAATGGCCGAGATAAGGGATCACCACATTAACCGTGCGGGCATTGTTGTAACGCCCCCCCTGAATCAAGTCCAGCAATTCCTGATGGCTGGCATCGTTGTGGGTGGCACCGATGATCACCAGGTCCCGGCCACCTGGATCGCTGGGAAAGGCGTGATACTGTTCACCATCGGCAAATCTCCGGCAAACCATCTCGGAGAAAGGCTGCCCCAGGGCCTCGGCCACTCGCCGAGCAAGTGCTTCCGAGGCCCAGTTGCTGACGATCATCAGGTTATTCATTCCATCTCCCTCACATCACCCAGAAAGACCGGGCAATTCAATCAACCCAGAGCCGCGACAATGGCATCACCCATGGCCGCAGTACCTACGGAACGGGTCTTGTCCAGGGCAATATCGGCAGTGTGAATTCCCTGCTCCAGAGTATGCTCCACCGCCCGATCAATGGCATCGGCGGCCGCATCCATCCCGAAACTGTAACGCAGCATCATTGAGGCCGACAGAATCTCGGCAATGGGGTTGGCAATCCCCTTCCCTGCAATATCAGGGGCGGAACCGCCGGCCGGCTCGTAAAGACCAAAACGATCAGCATTCAGGCTGGCTGAGGCCAGAAGCCCCATTGAACCGGTGAGCATGGCCGCCTCATCTGAGATGATATCACCAAACATGTTGCCACAGAGCATGACATCAAACTGATGCGGGTCCCGGACCAGTTGCATGGTCGCGTTATCCACATAAATATGGTTCAGTTCCACGTCCGGATACTCCCGGGCCACCTCACACACCACCTCGCGCCACAGGACCATGGTGGTCAGAACATTGGCCTTATCCACAGAGGTCACCCGGTTGCGACGGAGGCGGGCGGCATCAAAGGCCATACGGCTGATCCGCTCGATCTCGGACCGCTTGTAGGCCATAGTGTCAAAGGCCCGCTCGTCCGGTCCCTCACCTTCCCGGCCCTTGGGCGTGCCAAAATAGATGCCGGAGGTCAACTCACGGACACAGAGGATATCAAAACCATCGCCAATAATATCCGCGCGCAAAGGACAGGCTCCGGTCAAGGACTTGAAGACCCTGGCCGGTCGTAGATTACAGAACAAATCAAAATGCTTGCGAAGGGGCAAGAGGGCTGCCCGCTCGGGCTGCTGTTGCGGCGGCAGTTTCTCCCACTTGGGTCCACCCACCGAGCCAAACAGGATGGCATCACTTGCCTCACACAGGGCCAACGTCGAGGGTGGCAGGGCCTCACCATGATTGTCAATGGCAATCCCACCAACATCGGCGGACTTATAGCTGAGCTGAAATCCAAATTTCTCCTGGACCACGGCCAGAACCTTGATGGCCTCGGCCATCACCTCAGGACCGATTCCATCACCGGCCAACACTGCAATTTTCTTCATGAAACCCCTCGCTAGATGATCCGGTGACTACGACCAGATATTAAATTTTTCTCACACAGGAACTACTCACCCAACACAATTTTTCATAGGTCAGCCACAACCAATCATGAAAGCTCGTTACTCCGGCATGGCCAATGAAGTTCTCCGATAAACTTTTGGATAAACCGCCTGACCATAAATCTGTTTATCCGACCAGAAACAAAAATAGGCAAGAACAGGAAGGTCCCTGGCCGGCGTATCTGACACATGGGCGACGGAACGTCGTTCATGTGTCGGGCGAAGCGTAGCCGGACAGGGACCTTCCTGTTCTTACCGGGCCAAGCTCACCATCATAAAGGCTGTTTAAAAAATCTCAACAAATAGTGGCCTCACAACAACAAACTTCTGAAACAAACTCCAGGATATCTTGAAAAAGTATTTCTTCACCCAAGACCAGCATTACTCTAGAAATTTTATCCGCAGATTATCACCTGAATGCCTGCAGTAAAATTGTCTCACGCCTTGATCTTTCACGAAAACCTCGTTGCTCAAGAAACGCTCAACCCCTTAGATATATAGCCGCTCATCCAAAAATCGTCACCTGAAATCAGGCCACAACCGAGACAAAACGCTCCTCCGGCAGGATCAGGCAGGTGAGCGGACCACCGTAGATGGCGCCGGTATCCAGACTGATACGGTGGGGAGTGACCTGTGGCCGGGCCACAGGGGTATGGCCGTGGATAACCCGCTTGGCAAAGGCCACATCCAGCTGCAAAAATCTTTCCCGGGCCCAGAGCAGCCACTCGGTTGACTGCTGGGCCAGATGCACACCCGGCTCAAGTCCGGCATGGACATAAATATTTTCTTCATCTTCCCAAGACAGAAGCAACTCATTGAAAAAGTCAAGATGCTCCGTTGGGACGGAAGAAAGAGCCGCCTCAGGGGTATATTCAGTCAGACCATAACTGGCCAGGGTCTCCCGTCCGCCGATCCGGAGGAAAAATTCCTGCCTGCGCCCAGCCAAAAAATCGAGAAAGACCTGTTCATGATTACCCATCAAGGTAATCATTTGCGGGGAGAGACGACGAAGAGCAATCAGCCGGGAGACAACAGCCCGGCTGCCCGGTCCCCGATTGATATAATCCCCCAAAAAAACCAGGACATCGCGGGTCAGATCCGGAGCGATCCGTGCAAGAAGCCGGTCCAGTAACTGATCGCAGCCATGGATATCCCCAATTACAAAAGTTTTTTCCAAACCACATCACCCCACTAAAAAACAACAATTCAACAATTACAGCAAGTTACCAG